>JAYVWK010000041.1:0-9982 GCA_043786185.1 Burkholderiales bacterium | reverse complement strand
GTGCTCAACGCCTACGACAGCACCATGATCATCATCAGCCATGACCGCCACTTCTTGAACCAGGTATGCACCCACATGGCGGACCTGGACTACGGCCAGATCAAGGTGTATCCCGGCAATTACGACGACTTCATGCTGGCTTCCACCCAGGCGCGCGCGCTGATGTCGGCGGCGAACGCCAAGGCTAAGGATCGCATCACCGACCTGCAGGATTTTGTGCGGCGCTTTTCGGCCAACAAGTCGAAGGCGCGCCAGGCCACCTCGCGCCTGAAGATGATCGACAAGATCAAGGTCGAGGACATGAAACCCTCGTCACGCGTCAATCCCTACATCCGCTTCGAGGAAGAGAAAAAGCTGTATCGCCTGGCCGTCACCGTCGACGCCATGGGCTATACCTATCCCGGGTCGGACGTCGCGGTGTTGAAGAAAATCGGCTTCAGCATCGAGGCCGGCGAGCGCATCGCCATCATCGGCGCCAACGGCGTGGGCAAGACCACCCTGTTGCGCTGCCTGGCCGGTGACTTGAAGGCGACCAAGGGGACGGTCAAGTGGGCCGAGAATGCCAAGGTTGGATACATGCCGCAGGACCCACAGGCCGATTTCGCGAAGGAAGCCGACCTGGCCGACTGGATGGGCGAATGGAAGTCGGCGGCCGACGACGACCAGATCCTGCGCAGCACCCTGGGGCGCCTGCTCTTCTCGGGCGACGACATCAAGAAATCGGTGAAAGTGTTGTCCGGTGGGGAAAAAAACCGCATGCTCTACGGCAAGCTGATGCTCACCAAACCCAACGTGATACTGATGGACGAGCCGACCAACCACATGGACATGGAGTCGATCGAGTCGCTGCAGATCGGTCTGGAGAAATATCCGGGTACGTTGGTGTTCGTCTCGCACGACCGCGAATTCGTCGGTGGCCTGGCCACCCGCATCATCGACGTCAAGGAGGGCGGCGTGATCGTCGACTTCGGCGGCAACTATGACGAGTATCTGCGGTCGCAGGGCATCGAGGCGTGAACCCCCGCTGAAGCTTCAGATCTCGAGGTCGGCGAGCAGGCGGATCCGCCCTTCGAGTCGTGCCATGCCGTAGTAGCGCTGATCGGCGGTGATGAGGGTTGCGTCGGGCGTACACAGGGCCGCCGCGTGATACAGCGTATCGAACACATGGTGATCCAGGCGGATGGCCAAAGCTGTCGCCCGCGCATACACCTCGGGGCTTTCCGCGCGCTCGAACAAAATCTCCTGCAGGTCGTTCATGTCGGCCAAGGCCGCGCGCGGCTTCTCGCGCGCCAGTACGGCGGCGACTTCCGCCAGGAAATGCGGCGGGGCGATCAGCGTATGAGTGCCGGATGCGGTGCCTTCGAGTATGCGCAAGGCGCGCTCGGAGTCTTCTTCATCTGGCCTGAAACGCAGAAACCACTTGATGGCGACGCTTGCATCGACTACCAGGATCACGGCCGAGCAGCTTCCCGCGCCGCGCGAAAGCGCGCTTCGGTAATGGCGGGCGCGATTTTTCTGCGACCCAGGATGCGCTTGGCCGCAGCTTCGCTCTTGCGCCGCCGCAGGTCACGTTCGACCGCTTCCTGCATCAGGGCGGCGATGATTGCGCTCTTGTTCCGGCCCTTGAAGGTGTCGTTGAACGACTGTTTCACGTCTTCGGGAACGCTGAAATTCACGGTGCTCATGGCAAGGCCAATTCCTTGATTTCTCAAAAATGTTGAAATTTTCAACAACTCAATTTTCGGAGAAGGCAGCGTCTGTGTCAAGCCAAGGAAATGGTCCGGCGCGGCCCATGGTCGAAAACAGCGTAAGGTTTCATCCTGTGTCACGACCAACCAGAATTCCTTCGATATCGCCCGCCCCACCATCCACCCGAAAAAGGAGCACCACCATGATGAAATCCGGCATCGACCAGGACGCGATGATCAAGATGTTTTCCGAAGCCAGCGCGCGCCAGGGCCAGGCCCTGCGCCAGGCGGTGGGCGACGCCACGTTGAAGGCCCTGCAGGGGCGTGAACTGACCCTGCAGAATATTCGCGGCGTGTTGAAAACCGTGACCCAGGCGGCCTCGGCCGGCGCGGCGCAAAACCCGGCGCCGGCGGTGGATGTCGAAGCCATGCTGACCAACGCCTTCGCCGGCATGGACGCCGCGCTCCTGCAGGCGGTCGAAGCCAACCGCAAGGCGCTGGAGCAATTCGTCTCGCAAGGAGTGGGGGTGCAGCAGGCGCAGATGAAAAGCGCGCTGGCCAACCTGGAAAAGATGGAAGACACCTTTTTCGCCACCGTCACCAAGGCGGCGCAATCGGTCAGCGCGCCGCTGCAGGGGCCATGGGCGCACGTGCTGGAGGCGATGAAGATGCAGGGCACCGCCACCGGCGCACAGGCCACCATGACCGTGGAGCAGGTGATGGCGCAGGCGCAGAGCACGATGCGCGCCGGCCGCGCCACTTCGATGAATGCGGTGCAGGCGATGATGGATAGTTATGCCGCGCTGGTCTCGGGCGTGCTGATCGGCATGTCCGAGGGCTTGAGCAAGGGCAGCGGCAGCGGCAAGACACGCAAGTAGTGACCGGCCTGCGTCCAGGCGCGGCGCCGCCCGACCCGGCGGCGCTGCACGACATCTCCGCGCGCACGCTGGATCACTACAACCAGCGCGCCGCGGATTTTCGCGCCGGCACCGCCAACCATGATGTCAGCCAGAACATCGCCGCGCTGCTCGACGCCATCGAGGCGCCGAAGCCCTGGCGGATCCTCGACTTCGGCTGCGGCCCGGGGCGCGACCTCAAGGTATTTACCGCACTGGGTCACGTCGCTGTGGGCCTGGACGGTTCGGCAGAATTTGCCGCCATGGCGCGGCATGACAGCGGCTGCGAAGTGTTGCAGCAGGACTTCCTCGCGCTCGACTTGGCCGCGGCAAGTTTCGACGGCATCTATGCCAACGCCTCGCTCTTTCATGTGCCGAGCGCCGAGTTGCCACGCGTGCTGAGCGAGCTGCATGCGGCGCTGAGGCCTGGCGGCTTGCTGTTCGCCTCCATCCCGCATGGCGACAACAGCGAGGGCTGGAACCGCGGCCGCTATGGCGTGTACCACGACCTTGCGGGCTGGCGACGTTACCTGAGCGGCGCCGGCTTCATTGAGGTGCATCACTACTACCGGCCGACAGGCCAGCCGCGCGCGGAGCAGCCCTGGCTGGCTGGGGTGTGGCGGGCGTAAGTTTAGGTCTTATGCCAGCCTGGGTTGCCGCCGGCGCCGCAACATGAACCCCATCAAGCCCAGGCCAGCGGCGAACATCGCGTAGCAGCCGGGACCAGACCAAGGTTGCAATTGACGTACAATGCGTGTTACAGTGTACGTCATGTGGTGTTAGAGGTGTCGTTCATGTCGATTCCCACCAAGCTTACGTTGAGGCTCGATGCGCAGCTGATAGTACGCGCCAAGACCTACGCCCAAGAGCAGGACCGCTCGCTTTCGCAACTGGTGGCGGATTACTTCGCACACCTGGCACCTGCCGCGGCGCAAGACGGGCCGCGCAAACTGGCCGCTGGCCGTCGGCCAGCCGCGCCGATCACCGCCGGTTTGCGCGGCGCGCTGCGGCCGGCGGCGACTGGCAAAGAGGCGAAGGCAGCGCCGCCCGACCGCGATGATTACCGCGCCCACCTGGAGAAAAAATACCTGTGAGGGTGATGCTCGACACCAATGTGGTGCTCGATGTCCTGCAGGCGCGGGCTGGCTTCGTGGACCAATCGCAGGCACTGTTCGAGATGGTGGAGGCCAACGCCATCAGCGGGCTCTTGTGCGCGACCACCATCACCACGCTGGCCTATCTGGCCGCGAAGACGGTCGGCCGGCAGCAGGCGGCCAGGCAGATCCGGCAACTGCTGGTGCTGTTCGAGGTGGCGCCGGTCAACCGCGCGGTGCTGGATGGGGCGCTGAAAAGCAAGGCGCCCGATTTCGAGGACGCGGTGTTGGCCGAAGCGGCGCTGCATGCTGGTGCCGAAGCGATCATCACTCGCAACCTGCGCGATTTTGCCTTGAGCCCGGTGCGGGCATACACGCCGGTGCAGTGGCTGGCGATGCATCCGCGCTAAGTCGTGCTTTCGGCCGGCTCGATTTCGCGGTTGGCAGGTGGGTCGCTCGGCAGGCGCGCCCGCTACCAGCGCGGGCGCCGCTTGGCGGCGCCGACCGCGCTCGAAGGCCTCGCCGCCCAGGTGTCGAAATGCGGCCGCAGCGGCGCCGGCAAGCCGGCAACGAACGCCTGGTCGAGCGGAAAGTGCGGCATGTGCGCGGCCAGCGCGTCGAGTACCAGCAGGCCCTGGCTGCGGTCCTTGGGGGCCTTGGTGGCGCTGCGTCCGGGCTTCTCGGCAAGCCACAGTTTGTGCAGGGCGAAGTAGCGTGGGTCGGGCACGATCAGGCGCGCCGCGCCGCCATCGCGGCCGGTCACCACATGCGACACCTGGCGCCCTAGCAATAGCCAGTCCTGCTCGATCAGCGGAATTGGAGACAGTTGCTCGCCGCGCGGGAATTCGCCGCTGACCGAATTGGCGAGCAGGACTTCAACCTCGTAGCCGGCGCGATTGCGTATCTGGAACGGGCGTTCGGTGTTCTTGGTGTAGGTGGCATCGTGGCGTCGGAGCAGCTCGCGCAGTGATTTCGGGGCATCGTTGAGTTGCGCGACCAGCGGGTCGTCGGCCTCCAGGCCGGCGGCGCGCGCGGCGTCCCATGCCGAGGGCACTTGGCCGGCGGAAAGCAGCAGCTTGCCCGCGGTCCAGGTCATGTCGAAGTCTTCGGTGGCATCGACACCGGCGGCGAAGCGGCAGTCGGCTTCAATCTCGTAGGCAGCCATGGCGTTGGTGCCGACCACCATGTAGCGGTTGCCGAGAAAACCATAGATGTCCATCAGTCGCAGAATCGCGGCGGCTTCGCTGGAGATCGTGCCCAGGCGCAGCGCCTTGTACTGGCGGGCGGTCTGGGCCAGGCGTTCGTGGCGCAGGTCTTCGGTTTCACGAGCCTGCGCCTTGCATGCCGTGTGGTGCTCATGCATGGCGCGCAGGTCGGGGTCGAGGCGGCCGAGCGAGTTTCCCAATCCCTTCGCGGAATCGGTCATGCGGTACAGATACTCGTATTCCTGTTTGGGGCGCTTGATCTGGAACACGAAATCCAGCGCCGCCGCCATGCGCGCAGACTCAAGCCAAGCATCGTACTGTTGCGCGAGGTTGGCAACGACGACGCGATGGCTGTCGATGAAGTTGAAGGCAGTCAATTTATCCGTATTTTTTGAAAGTACGAATTATAACGGATAAAAATACGATTTATAGAATAAAAAAATAATTTTTATCCGTTAATTAATTGAATTCAGGAAATAACGGATAAAAACGCATTCCACAGCGCCACGGCCCCTCTCACGCAGTGGACATCGCCTCAAGCTCGGACTGCTTCTCCAGCCACTCGGCCTCGATCTGCGCCAATTCCTTCGCTAGATAAGCCTGGTCAAGCATCACGCTTTTCAGCTCTTCCTTCTTGGCTTCTTCGTAAATCTCGCTGCCGGCCAGGCGCGCGTCGACCGCGGTCTTCTTCGCGGTGAGTTTCGCCATTTTCTCTTCAAGGCGCTTGATGCGGGTCTCCAGCGGCTTGGTCTGGTTGGCGCGGCGCTGGCGCTCCTGGGCATCGGCGCGCTTTTGTTCCTGGCGCGCGGCTCCTGCGACTGGCGCGCTGGCGGCCACAGCTGCTGGTTTGGCCACCACCGCCGGAGCTGCCTTCACCTCGACCGGCTTGGCCTCCACCTTGCCCAGGCGCGTCTTGAACAGCCAGTCGCGATAGTCATCCAGATCGCCATCGAAGGGCCGCAGGCCGCCTTCGGCCACGATCATGAATTCATCGGTGGTGGCGCGCAGCAGATGGCGGTCATGCGACACCAGCACCAGCGTGCCTTCGAATTGCGCCAGGGCCACGGTCAGCGCTTCGCGGGTCTCGAGGTCCAAATGGTTGGTCGGTTCATCCAGCAGCAACAGGTTGGGCCGCTGCCAGGCGATCAGCGCCAATGCGAGGCGCGCCTTTTCGCCGCCGGAGAACGGCTTGATCGATTGCGTCACCATGTCGCCGGGAAAATTGAAGCCGCCTAAAAAGTTGCGCAGTTCCTGTTCGCGCGTGTTCGGCGCCAGCTTGACCATGTGCCACAACGGCGATTCGTCATGGCGCAGCATTTCCACCTGATGCTGGGCGAAATAGCCGACCACCAGACCTTTGCCGAAATTGGCCACACCATCGATCAAGGGTATGTCGCCGGCGATGCTCTTGATCAGGGTCGACTTGCCGGCGCCATTCACCCCCAGGAGGCCGATGCGCTGGCCTTGGGTCAGCGAGAACTTGATGTTGGAGACGATCGGCTTGGTGTGGCCATCGTCCAAGGTGTAGCCGGCGACGCCATCTTCCATCACCAACAGGGGATTGGGAGTGGACAGCGGATCGCGGAATTCGAACGAGAAGGGCGAGGAGGCATGGATCGGCGCCAGCTCTTCCATTTTGGCCAGCATTTTCATACGGCTTTGCGCCTGCTTGGCCTTGGATGCCTTGGCCTTGAAGCGGTCGATGAAGGATTGCAGGTGGTCGCGCTCGCGCTGCTGCTTGGCGAAGGTGGCGGCATCGAGCGACAGCGCCATCGCACGGGTGGTCTCGAATTGCGAATAGGTGCCACCGTAACGTTTCACCTTTTTCTGGTCGATGTGCACGATCACGCCCACCACGCCGTCCAGAAAATCGCGGTCGTGAGAAATGATGATCAAGGTGCCGGCATAGCGCTTCAACCAATCCTCAAGCCAGATGATGGCGTCCAAGTCCAGGTGGTTGGTCGGCTCGTCCAACAGCAGCAGGTCGGAGGGGCACATCAGCGCCTGCGCAAGATTTAAGCGCATACGCCAGCCGCCGGAAAAATGCGCCACCGCATCGCCCATCTGGGCTGCGGTGAAGCCCAGGCCGGTCAACAACTGCTCGGCCCGCGAGCGCACCGTGTAGGCGTCGGCGTCGGCTAATTGCCCATGCAGTTCGGCGATGCGGTTGCCGTGGGCATGGTCGTCGTGGCTGGCGTCTAGGGCTTCCAGCGCTACCAATTCGGCCTCGATTGCGCGTAGCGTGGCGTCGCCGTCGATCACGTATTCCAGCGCCGCGCGGTCCAACGCCGGGGTTTCCTGCGCCACATGGGCCATGCGCCACTTGGCCGGCACCTCCACACTGCCGCCATCGGCATGCAGGGTTCCCTCCAACAGAGCGAACAGGGTGGTCTTGCCGGAACCGTTGGCGCCGATCAGGCCGACATGTTCGCCCGGATTGAGCGTGACATCGACGTTTTCGAACAGCGGTTTGACGCCTCGCGAGAGGCTCATGGATTGCAGGCGGATCATGATGGTGCGCTTCCTGTGGAGCGGGACTTAAGGCGTCTGGGAGCGCGGTACTTCCCTGCTAGACTGCCATTTTACCGCCTCGGGGGGAGGAGAAAAAGCATGGCAAACGTGACCGTGGTAATGAATCCCAAGGGCGGGGTCGGCAAATCGACCCTGGCCACCAATCTGGCCGGGTATTACGCCACCCGCGGCCGCGCGGTGATGTTGGGCGACGTGGATCGCCAACAGTCGGCGCGCGAGTGGCTCAAGCTGCGCCCGCCTGGGTGTGCACCGATCATGAGCTGGGAGATCGCGCGTGGGCGTGCCGCCAAGCCGCCCAGGGAAGCCTCGCACATCGTGCTCGACACCCCGGCCGGAATTTCCGAGAAGCTGCTGGAACAGGTGATCACCCCGGCACGCCGCGTGATCGTACCCTTGCAGGCATCGATGCTCGACATTCTCGCCACCAAGCATTTTTTGGCGCGGTTGGCCCACGATCGCACGGTGAAGAAGAGCGATGCCCTGATCGGCGTTATCGGCATGCGGGTCGATACCCGCACCCGCGCTTTCGACGAACTGCAGCGTTATCTGGATGGCCTGGGGCTGCCGGTGCTGGGCTATATCCGCAACACCCAGAACTATGTGCAGCTAGCGGCGCGCGGCCTGACCTTGTTCGACATCGCGCCCGGACGCGTGCAGCAGGATCTTGATCAGTGGGCACCGATCATCAAGTGGCTCGATAGCTGAACCACAGAGGCCTGGCGGCTAGCTGCTTGGAATGGTGCGGAAACGGGAGGGGATATGAGCAGAATCGCTTGCATTGGCTTGGGCGCGATGGGGCTGCCGATCGCGCGCCATCTGGCCGCCCGCTTCGGCACTGTCGCGGCCTTTGATGTCGCGCCCTCGGACGCCGCGCTTGGCGATTCTGGCTTGCGTTGGATGGATTCGCCGGCCGAGGTCGGGCGCAACGCCGACATCGTGTTCCAGTGCCTGCCCGGCGAGGCGTATTCGACCGCGGCCATCGAGGGGCCTCTTGGACTGCTGAGCGTTGCGCGCGCGGGCCTGACCGTGGTCGAACTATCCACGCTCGATCCGCAGGCGGTGCGCGCTTTCGGCGCGAAGTTCGCTGCCGCAGGGGCGGGCTTTTGCGATGCGCCCTTGTTCGGTGCGCCGGTGGATGCGCGCGCCGGCCGGCTGGCGGTGGTGATATCGGGCAGCCGCGAGCATTTCGACATCGTGCACCCGGTCGCCCTGGGTTTCGCGCGCCGTGTCACCCATGCCGGCGATCTCGGGGCGGCCAGCCTGATCAAGGTCATGCAGAATAGCCTTGGCTTAGTGCAGGTGGCGGCGATTGCCGAGGTCTTCGCAGTGCTCGAGGCCGCCGGCGGCGACCCGCACAGCTTTTACGAGGCAGTGGTGGGTAGCGGCGGCATGGCCGACTCCGCGCTGTTCGCCAAGATCGGCATTGACTTCGCCGACCACCAGGCGCGCTTTGGCGCGTTGCTGCGCATTGCCGCCAAGGATATCGGGCTTGGCAACCAGCTTGCCACGCGCAGCGGCGCGCCGGCCCGGCTCATCGCGCATACCGCCGCGCAGTTCGAGGCGGCTGCCAGTGCCGGCTTTGGTGAGGCGGACCTCTTGACGGTAGCCTCGTCGACTCGTCCGGCTGCAAACGGCGGCGCCTGAGCGGCATGCACGAACGCGACTTGCTGGTGCCCACGCCCGACGGTGCCATGCCGGTGTTCGCGGCGATTCCGCAGGATGTGCCGGCCGCACCGGGTGTGCTGATTTACATGGATGTTTTCGGGCCGCGCGAAGAGCTGCGCGACATCGCGCGGCGCTTTTCTTCCTGCGGATATGTCGCGCTGTTGCCGCAACTGTTTCATCGCCTGGGCTCGCCGGTATTCGCGCCGATCAAGCGGCCGGATGAGCCGCTGGACGCCGCGGCGGTGCGCGCGAATGGCGCCACCACCTTGCACATGTCGGAGGTCGATACACGCGCCATCCTCGATTTCGCCGCCACTGGCGGACTTGGTGTCGCGGTCGAGTCATGGGGGGCGATCGGCTACTGCATGGGCGGGCGCCATGCGCTGTGCGCTGCAGTCACCTGGCCTTTGCAGGTGCGGGCGGCGCTGTCGGTGCACGGTGGCAGGCTGGTGGATGGCAGCGACAACTCGCCGCACCGTCTGCTCGAACGCGCTACCGTGCCGCTGCACCTGGCGTTCGCGCGCGACGATGTGACCTGTCCCGAGCCACACCAGAAACTGCTGACCGAATTGGCTGCGGCATCTGCCGGGATGGTGAGCGTCGAAACCCTCGACGCGCACCACGGCTGGTCGTTTCCGGAGCGCTGGTGCTTCGATCGGTGCGCCTCGGAACGTGTTTGGGAGCAGGCGCTGACGATGTTTCGCAAGGCCTTGTGGACCGCACATGCGCCGCGCCGGCGCGAGATGGGCGCCTGAGCAAGCCGGCGCGCGCGGGCTCAGGTTTTCTTCGGCAGCGCCTGCGGGTAGACCATCACCGCAAGCATCACGATCGGCAGCTTGACGAGCGCCTCTGGCCCGTGCGGCACATCGCCATCGAAGGTCAGTGAATCGCCGGGCCCGAGC
>JAYVWK010000040.1:0-11594 GCA_043786185.1 Burkholderiales bacterium | reverse complement strand
TTCTCGGCTTCGGCCAGCTTGATGTAGACGCTTTCGAGCACCGTCAGGAACAAGGCGTCCTTGGAGACGAAGTAGTAATACAACATGCGCTCGTTGGTGCCGGCGCGCTTGGCGATGCGATCCACTCGCGCCCCGCCCAGGCCATGCTTGGTGAACTCGTCGGTCGCGGCTTCGAGAATCTTGGCGCGGGTGCGCTCGGGGTCGCGCTTAAGTTTGATCGCGACGCGCGGTTTTGCACGCTTTGGCAGTTCTGCGCCTTTTTCCATCGGTGGATCGCCCCCTGCTTGCGCTTGCGACGCCGGATGCGGCGCCTGGATCAAGCGTTTTTGATTTATTGCACTGCACAAGTGGGATAATTCTAGCCTGAATCGCAGTGCCTGCCTCGCACCACGCCGCTCGTAGACGCATCCGCCGCCCCGCCCCCACCCAATGTCAAGCCTGGCCGACCGCATCGACGCCCTGTTGCCGCAAACGCAATGCACGCGTTGCGGCTACCAAGGTTGTCGCCCCTATGCCGAGGCCATCGCCGCCGGCACGGCCGAGATCAACCAATGCCCGCCGGGCGGTGCGGCCGGCATCGTCAAGCTGGCCGACTTGCTCAAGACCCTGCCCAAGGCGCTCAATCCGGCCAACGGAGTCGAGAAACCGCTGGAAATGGCGGTCATCAATGAAGACCTGTGCATCGGCTGCACCCTGTGCATCCAGGCCTGCCCGGTCGATGCCATTGTGGGCGCGGCAAAGTGGATGCATACGATTCTTGCCAGCTGGTGCACCGGCTGCGAGCTGTGCATCGCGCCCTGCCCGGTGGACTGCATCGCGATGGTCAAGGTGGAACCCGAGCGTGTGTGGAACGACGCCGACGCCGCATTGGCACGCGCACGCTACTACGCGCGCAATGACCGACTGGCCGCGGAGGCGTGCGAGCGCGAAAAAAAGCTGGCCGCGAAATCCACCAGCAGCACCCCGCCCGCCGATCCGGCCAGTGCCGCAGCCGAAGCTCGCAAAAAGGCCGTGATCGCCGCTGCCATCGAGCGAGCACGCGTGCAGCGCGAACAGGCCCAGCCGCGCAACATCGATGCGGCAACGGAAGAGGTACGGCGCCAGATCGCCGCCGCCGAGGAGCGGCGTGCGCGGCGCGGCAAGGATGTCACTTGAAGACCGGACAATATGAATAACACCCGCAGAGCGGAAATCTTCACTCGCTGGCGCGCGGCCAATCCGCATCCCAAAAGCGATCTCGAATACAGCTCGACTTTCGAACTGCTGGTGGCGGTGATCCTTTCGGCGCAGGCAACCGACCGTGGCGTCAACGCCGCCACCCGCAAGCTCTACCCGGTGGCCAACACGCCGCAGGCCATCGCCGCGCTGGGTGAAGCCGGGCTTGGCCCCTACATCCAGACCATCGGGCTGTGGAAGGCCAAGGCAAAGAATGTGATTGCCACCTGCGGGCAACTGCTGCAACTGCATGGTGGCCAAGTGCCGGGGGAGCGCGAGGCGCTCGAAGCCCTGCCCGGCGTGGGCCGCAAAACCGCCAATGTGGTGCTCAACATCGCCTTCGGCCAGCCCACCATCGCGGTCGACACCCACAACTTTCGCGTCGCCAACCGCACCGGCATTGCGCCGGGCAAGACGGTTGAAGCGGTCGAACACAGGCTCAACAAATTCGTGCCCGACGAGTTTCGCCAGCATGCGCACCACTGGCTGATTCTGCACGGACGCTACACCTGCAAGGCACAAAAACCCGACTGCCCTAACTGCGGCATCAGCGACCTGTGCGAGTTCAAGAAGAAAACACCAGACCCGCTGGCTGAACCGGCCTTCGCAAAACGGATTGCGGCGCAAAGCACCACCCAAGCACCCAAGGCTTCGAAGACTGCGAAGACATCGAAACCTTTAAAAGGAGTAGCGCTTGCATCTGCGCGCAACAACCCGAAGCGCGACCGATAAATGTTCAACCCCAGCCGCGACGAAGTGCGTCGCTTTTTCTTCGATCTGTGGCACAAGCACCGCGCCAACACTGTGATGACGCCGCTCGAATTGCAGGCGCTCGACTGGGTACAGGAGCATCCGGAATATCACGCGCTCTTGTCTGATCCTGAAAAGAATCTGACGCGTGACTACCTGCCTGAGTTCGGCGACATCAATCCTTTCCTGCATCTGTCGCTGCACCTGACCATCACCGAGCAAGTATCGATCGACCAACCACCCGGCATTCGTGCCGAATTCGAGCGCCTGACGCACAAACACGGCTCCCCGCATGAGGCAGCGCATGAAGTGCTGGAATGCCTGGGGGAAATGGTGTGGAAAGCGCAACGTGACGGCGGCGCTCCTGATGGCCTGGCTTATCTCGAATGTGTGAAACGAAAATGAACCCCAACTACGCGGGGCCGCTTGCACCCGCACTGGAAAGCCCATGAACGTCGATCCGCTCGAACTGGAAAAATTCTCCGCGCTGGCCGCCAAGTGGTGGGACCCGAGCTCGGAGTTCAAGCCCCTGCACGAAATCAATCCGCTACGTCTGGAGTGGATCGACCGCATCGCGCCGCTCGCCGGCCTGCGCGTGCTCGACGTCGGCTGTGGTGGCGGCATCCTCACCGAAGCAATGGCGAAAAAGGGCGCGACGGTCAAGGGCATCGACCTGGCGGAAAAGCCGCTCAAGGTGGCCTCCCTGCACAAGCTGGAGTCGGGCGTTGCGGTGGATTACGAGTGCCTCGGCGCCGAGCATCTCGCCCTGCGCGAGCCAGGGTCGTTTGATGTGGTCACCTGCATGGAAATGCTGGAGCATGTGCCCGACCCGGCCTCGACCGTGCGCGCCTGCGCGGCCTTGGTCCGGCCGGGCGGCAAACTGTTTTTCTCCACCATCAACCGCAACCCGAAGTCCTATCTGTTCGCGGTGATCGGTGCCGAATACGTGCTGCGCTTGCTGCCGCGCGGCACCCATGACTACGCCAAGTTCGTCAAACCCTCCGAACTGGAACGCTTTTGCCGCGACGCCCGGCTCGATAGCGGTGAACTGATCGGCATGAGCTACAACCCGCTCACCGGTCGCTACTGGCTGGATGGCGACACCTCGGTCAACTACCTGATGCAGGCCGATCGGCCGGCATGAACCTGCACACCACCACAATCCCATGATCGACTGCGTACTGTTTGACCTGGACGGCACTCTTGCCGACACCGCGCCTGACCTGGCTGCCGCCTTGAACAAAATGCGCACTGATCGCGGCCTGCCAGGCCTGCCGCTGGATCCGTTGCGCCGCATGGCCTCGTCCGGCGCGCGTGGTTTGGTCGGCGTGGGCTTCGGCCTGAAGCCCGGCGATACCGAATACGAAGCGCATCGGCTCGAGTTTCTGGACAACTATGAGCGTGCCCTGAACGTGCACACCCGCCTATTCGACGGGGTCTCCGAATTGTTGGCCAGCCTCGAGGCGATGCCGCGCAAATGGGGGGTGGTCACCAACAAGGCGAAACGCTTCACCGACCCGCTGGCGCAGTTGATCGGCTTCAGCGCCCGTGCCTCATGCGTGGTGTCGGGTGACACCACGCCGCATGCCAAACCCCATCCGGCGCCGCTATTGCATGCGGCACAGGTGAGTGGCGTCGACCCGCTGCGCTGCATCTATATCGGCGACGACCTGCGCGACATCCAGGCCGGGCGCGCCGCCGGCATGCGCACCCTGGCTGTGACCTGGGGCTACCTGGGAGAAGGCGAGCCGCCCTCGGACTGGGGCGCCGACGCGGTCATCGATACCCCGGCCGCGGTACTCGACTTTCTCGACTGAATGGACCGCGGCGCCGCCTTCACCGCCCTGCTGGAAGCCGATCCGGCTCAAAAGGTACGGCTCACCCGAGCAGCACATGCAGCCGCTGACTCTACCGGCACCGACCTGGTACTGGCGGCCGGCGCAGCCGGGCGTCCATCACGGCCCGAACTGGTACATCCGGCTCGGGTTCTGCAACGCGGTCTGGGCAGCACGGCCGGCCGCTCCGCGCTGATCCACGCCATCACGCATATCGAGTTCAACGCCATCAACATCGCGCTCGATGCGGTGTGCCGCTTCTGTGGCATGCCCGCCGCCTACTACACCGACTGGATGCAGGTGGCCGCCGAGGAAGCCCTGCATTTTTCGTTGCTGGCCGCGCACCTGCAAACCCTGGGGCATGCCTACGGCGACTTTCCGGCGCACAACGGCCTGTGGGAAATGGCCGACCTGACCCGCGACGATGTGCTAGCGCGCATGGCGCTGGTACCGCGCATTCTGGAAGCGCGCGGGCTGGACGTGACGCCGGCGATCCGCGCCAAGCTGGCACACCAGGGCGACATCGCCGCGGCCGATATCCTTGACATCATTTTGGCCGACGAAGTGCGCCACGTGGCGATTGGCAACCACTGGTATCGCTGGCTGTGCGATGAGCGTGGGGTCGACCCGCTGGCGGTCTTCGGGCAACTGATGATCAAGCATCGTGCGCCGAAGATCAGGCCGCCATTGAATCGCGCGGCGCGCCTGGCTGGCGGCTTTACCGTTGCCGAACTGGATGCCTGGGAAGCCGGCACCTAAAAAGGCAGATCAGGCGCGGCCGACGGGCTGCACGAACACGATCAAGCAGGCTCAAGTACCAGGTGCGGCCGCTTTCCGACCCGCGCCGCCAGCGTGATCAGCATGTCGAGACTGAATTTTTCCCACTTGCCGCGGACCAGGTCGGAAACCCGTGATTGGCCAATGGCAAGCTCCAAAGCGGCCTCGTGTTGGGTCCAGCCACGCTCGGCGATGAGAGTACGCAAGCTCGCCATCAGATCGGCGCGCATTGCCAGCACCGCAGCTTCTTCAGGCGGAAAGCCGAGATCGATGAACACGTTGCCGCTCGACTTGGTGATCTTCTTGCTCATGACCTCTCCTTGATATCCGCATACCGCTGCTTGACCCGCTCCCACCGCCAACAGCGGTTTGAAATCCGAAGGCATCCGTTCCCGTTGCACTTGCCAAAGATCGTAGCCGGTGGCGCGTCGCGCATCGGCCGGAAAATCCGACAGATCGTCAATGCTTGACCCGATAAATGACAGCCGTTTCACTATCTTGATTATCTCAAAATTTAGATAAACGCGTTTGCCCGGAAACGGCGTCTGCGAATGACGGCAGACGATCAGATCGTCAGATCAGTCGCTAGAATTTCTCCACCCACGGCCGCACTTCGATCTCCCAGGTCCATGCATTGCGCGGCTGCTTGATCAAGTGCAAATAGGATTCGGCGATCGCCTCAGGCGCCAGCATGCTGTCCGGGCTCTCCGCCGGCTCCGGCCGCGATGCTGCGCGAATGCCGCCATCGATGATCACATGCGCCACATGAATGCCTTGCGGCGCCAGTTCGCGCGCCATGCTCTGCGCCAGGCCGCGCAGCGCGAACTTGCCCATGGCAAATACCGACGAATTCGGGTAACCCTTGACGCTCGCCGACGCCCCGGTGAAGACGATAGTTCCTTGCCCGGCCTTCAGCATGCGCCGCGCCGCCTGCTGCGCCACCAGGAAGCCGCCAAAGGCGGTGATGTTGATCGCGCTTGCCACCGCCACCGGGTCCAATTCCACCATCGGCCCGCGTACCCGCGCACTGGGGTTGTAGATCACCACCGAAGGCACGGCCTGGTCGGCATCGAGCTGCGCGAACATGCGGGCGACATCGGCCTGGCTGGCCACATCGCACGGCAAGGCAGGTGCGCCGGTTTCCGCGCATAGAGCGGCCAGCTTGTCGATGTTGCGCGCGGCCAGCACGCACTGGTAGCCCTCTCGGGTCAGCGTGCGGGCCAGCGAAGCGGAAAGGCCGCTGCCAGCGCCCACGATCAGAGCGGTTTTGCTTGTCATGCTTTTCTCCGGTCAAGTCTTGGGTCGAATCAATCGCACTTCAGTCACGCTTGCTTGCGGGCGTTCAATATGGACTGCACCGCGCGCGGCACCAGGCTCAGGCTGCCAAGCCCCTTCATGCTCGGATCGCCACTTTGCGCGGCCTTGTCGCGGATCGCCAGAAACACCTCGCCCGCCGCGGTTTCGAGCCAAAACCAGTTCTGCAAATCGGTGGGTGAATGGCGGCCCGGCTGCACCGCCTTCGCTTCGTAGTAATAGGCCTTCAACTCGTCCGTGGCCTGCTTCAGGGCGGCGGCTGAGGCAAGCCCTTCACGGAAGGTGGCGCGCGGCTCGGTGCCAACCCAGGCGCTCAGGAACCCGCCCAACTCGGCCGGCACCAGCCCGGTCAAGCCCAGGCTGGTACGGCCACGATGGCGGGTCGCGACTTCATGCCAGACCCGCAGTTGCGATATCTCGTCGTCCAGCCGTTCGGCCAGCGCGCCTTCGGCACGCATGCGTGGAAAACTGACCGGACAATTCAAGGCTTCGGGAACGTCACCCAGATCTTCGTAGGGCGCTTCCTCCGCGAAATCCTCGATCAGCGGGCCAGCCGTACGCCCCAGAAGGTCGAGCGCCGCCTGCAGCACCCGAGTCTGGAATTGCGCGTGGTTGGGCACCCCTAACGGGCGCCCGAGCATGAACGGCACCCATAGCGCACGTGGTGGCGCGAGCGCCGCGCTGTGCTCGCGAATCAGGCTGATCGACACCGTCGCGATGCCTTCTTCCTCAAGGTAATGTCCAAGTGCGCTCACGGCGCACGTGCACAGCGGTCACACCGGTGTGAGCAGCACCGCATCCACCTGATCCTTCTTGAGCAGGCCGGCCAGCGCGCGCGCGCTGGCCTCATACAAGCTGAGCTTGGCGATGGCGCCCATGAAGGAATAGTGAAACGCGGCAACGCTGCCGACGATCTTGTCGCGCACCAGTTCCTTTAGCCGATTCAGCGGAAACACGACGTTGCGGTCGGCCTGGAAACCGCTGCGGTCGAAGTTGACCGAAAGATGGCTCATCACCAGGTCGGCCGCCGCCACGTCGCCAGGGATCACGCGATAGTCGTAGCCGGCGCCGCTCGAATCGAAGGGCAAATCGCCACGCAAATGCAGACCGGCGGTAGTCACGATCGCCACCCGCCTGCGCGCCAGCGGCGGGCCGACGACCCATGGCTGGCCGGCGAACCGCGGCAAGGTGGAAACGCGCTTGAGATGGCCTTCGCGCTCGGTTTCAGACAGGTCCGCCAGTCGTACCATGATGCATTCTCCTTTACGTAAAGGTCTTGTCAGGCACCCAGGCGGGTGGCCAGTTGGTCAAAGTCGTCCACTACCAGGTCATGCGCTGGATTCGGTGCCGGGTCGGGCGGCCCGCCGGAACCCCATTCGTCGGGTCGCCGCACGAAGGCGCTGTGATAGCCGGACTCGCGCGCGGCGTTCAAATCGAAGTTGTGGCAGGCGACCATCAGGATTTCACTCGGCTCCAGTTGCAGCCATTTGGCGGCCGTCAGGTAGGCCTGGGGCTGCGTCTTGTAGATGCCGATCATCTCGCAGGAAATGATGGCGTCCCAATCGAAGCCGTTGCGCCGCGATACATCAATCACAAGCGCAGTGGTGAGTAGCGTGAAGGAAGCCACCACGTATTTTTTGCGCAAGCGCGCCAGCGCCGGCGCGAAGCCGGCCCAGGCGTCGAGCTGGTGCCAGGTGCGCCAGATGTCTTCGCGCGCCGCCGGGCCGAGCGCGTCCAAGCCGAAATGCGCAATCACTTCATCCAGCACGCGCCGATGCACGTCGTCGAAATTGAAAGCCGGCTGCACCTGGCCGACGATCGCCTTGAGAGACCGACGACGATACTCGTTGGTGACCGTGTGCCAATCGGCGGTGAGTCCGTGCGCCGCACCGGCACGCGCGAAGGCCGCGCTGATGCCGCTGTGCCAATCGAGAATGGTGCCGCCGGTGTCGAAGGTAAGTGCCTTGATGTTCATGGTCTGCCTTTGTGAAAAAGTGCCGGCATGAAACGCGCGGCGTACATTCGGGTGGTGAATTGAATCATCGGTGGTGGGCCAAGCCCTCAGGCATCGTAACCCGGTGCTTGGCGCCCCAGCCCGTCGAAAGCATCCAGCAAGCGCCCGCGCCATTGGGCTATCGGATCATCGGCCGCCAGCAACTGAAACCGGCTGATGCAACGTGCCCACTGGAACGCACCAAACAACGCGTAGTCCGCATACAACGGCGCGGCGCCACCGAAGAATGGCTGATTCTTGAGGGTTACGCGCATGGCGATCAAGCTTTCGCGAAAGGCCGGCAGGCGCGCTTCGCGGCCGGCCGCGACCTCCTCAAGCGACCTGCCGAAGCGCTTCTCGCGGCTGGCGCGAAAGTAGGCTTGGTCGGTGGCGTCGATATGTTCGAGCAAGTCACGCACGACAAACGGTGCGACGCCGCCGACCAGCACATCGCCCAACGAGCAGTAGTGGCGGGTCATGGCATGCCCGGCCGGCCCGCCGAACAAGGACGGACGATCGGCGAAAGTGTCTTCGAGGTAATTGGCGATGGCCCAGGAATCGGCCAGCCATTTGTCGCCGTGCACCAGCACCGGCACCCTGCCTTGATCGAGCGGCTGACCACTTGGGGCCAGCACCGCCTTTTCGGTAAAGCGCCACGGAATGGTTTCAACTTCCAGTCCCTTGTGCGCCAGCGCCAGGCGAATGCGCCAACAGTAGGGGCTGAAACGCCGCGCGCTGTCGGCGCCGGCCAGGTCAAACATCTTGAGCATGCCATCTCCGCTGCGAAATCAGGCGGGCATTATGCGCTTGGTCGGAATCGGCACGCAAACTGCTGTTTTCCGGCGCGGCGTGCAATCGGGTGCCACCGTCCGGAACGGATACGCTTGCTTGACAGCACACACTGTATGCGCATAATTTATGCGCATCATTTTGGAGCTCGCGATGAACCCCCTCTACGATTCCGCGGCATTGAAGAAACCCGTCAACGTCAGTGTCAATTCCGACCTGCTGCAAAAGGCCCGTGCACTCGACATCAACTTGTCGGCCACGCTCGAGGTGGCACTGGCGACCGAAGTCAAGCGTCGGCGTGCCGAGCAATGGCTTAAGGACAACAAACCCTCGCTCGACGCCTACAACAGGTTCGTCGAAAAGCATGGCGTTTTCAGCGATGGGATGCGCGGCTTTTAGAGCCGGCACACCATGGCCAAATTTTCGGTTCATCGCTACAAGAATCCGCGCACCAGGGCCGAGATCCCCTTCCTGCCCGATGTGCAGAGCGATTGACCACCTCGACACGCGCGTGGTGGTGCCATTGGCCAAAGCCAGGTCATTTGGCGGGCCTCCGAGCGAAGCCCTGAAGCCGGTTTTCGACATTGGCGGCGAGCGCTGCATCATGCTCACGCCAATGCTGGCGGGTATCTCACGGAAAGAGCTCGGGGCGGAGGCTGCAAGTTTGATTGCCAAACGCTTTGAAAGCGTTGCCGCGCTGGATGTGTTGATCAGCGGGGTCTAGCAGACTGCGCGCGCACAGATCGCGCGGCCCACCGGCAATCGCGGCGGTGAAGGCGGGAACTTTTCCGCGCTCTCGAAAGACCGGTTAGAGTCGCGCAGCACGTCGGCCCGCGAAGTTCAAGCCGGAGGCGGCCCCCATCAATAAAGGAGACATCGCTCATGCACCATTGCCTGCCCACCCTGTTCGCCGCCGCGTTCGCCACGGTCGCTGCCACCGGTATCCAAGCCCAGCCCTACCCGAACAAGCCGATTCGCATGGTGGTGCCTTACTCCACCGGCACCACCACCGATGTCCTGGCCCGCATGTATTCGCAAAAGCTGGGCGATGCGCTCGGCCAGACCATCATTATCGAAAACCGGGCCGGGGCCGGCGGCAACATCGCCGGCGAGGCCGTTGCACGTGCGGCGCCCGACGGCTATACCCTCACCTTGTCCACCAGCGCCGTGCATGCCACCAACCCGACCCTCTACGGCAAGCTTTCCTTCGACACCATCAAGGATTTCAGCCACGTCACGCTCCTGGCCACCGCGCCCAACATGCTGGTGGTGCACCCGAAAATACCGGCCAGAAACATGAGCGAGCTGATCGCCTTCGCCAAGGCCAATCCGGGCAAACTCACCTACATCTCGGCCGGCTCCGGCACCTCGCCCCACATGGCCGGCGCGCTGCTGCAATCGATGGCCGGCATCGACATCGTGCATGTGCCGTACAAGAACATCAGCCAGGGCCTGGCCGATCTGTTCGGCGGCCAGGTGTCGATGACCTTCTATCATGTGCCGGTGATCTATCCGCATGTCAAGGACGGCAAGGTGCGCGCCCTCGGTGTGGCCACGCCGACCCGCAGCGCCATCGCCCCCGAAGTGCCACCGATCGCCGAGACGGTGCCGGGCTTCGACATCCGCCCCTGGTGGGGCGTGAGCGGCCCGGCGGGCATGCCGCAGGAAGTCGTCGAGCGGATCTACGGCGCCACCGTCGCGATTCTCAAGGACAGCGATACCCGGCAGCGCTACGCCACCCTGGGGCTGGAAATCTCGCCGATGACGGTCAAGGAATTCAACGACTTCACGCTGACCGAGCTGGCCAAGTGGGGCAAGATCGTGAGGGACTCGGGGGCAAAGGTGGAGTGAGCGGCCGCAGGCCTTTCGGTGGTGGGGCTGGTGATGGGCGCCGCGCACGCCGCCAAGGTGCCGATGCCGGTGGCGATCCAGCCAAGCTCGCTCGCGCGCGGGTGCCCGCAGGCTGGAAACCTGCCTGACCTCGGGGACTTCCGACCGGCTGCCCGTCATGGTACAAAGATGAGACGTTCACCCGTTGAAACTATAAGGAATGCAGCAATGTTCGATCTGATTATCAGGAATGCCGATGTTGCCGATGGTCTGGGCAATCCGCTGCGCCGCGCCGACCTCGCCGTGAAGGACGGCCGCATTGCCGCCATCGGCCATGACTTGGGTCAGGCGCGCGAGACCGTCGACGCAAGCGGCCTCGTGCTGGCACCCGGGGTAATCGATATCCACACGCACTACGACGCGCAACTCACCTGGGATTCGACCGCCTCGCCTTCGCCGGCCCTGGGGGTCACCACGGTGGTGATCGGCAACTGCGGCTTCGGCATTGCCCCAGCGACACCTGCAACACGCGATACGCTGCTCAAGAACCTTTCGGAGGTCGAGGCGATGTCCCTCGACGCCCTTCGCGAAGGCGTCGACTGGCAGTTCGACGATTTCTCGAGCTACCTCGATTTCCTGTCGAACCGCGGCGTCTATCCAAACGTAGCCTCGTTCTGCTCGCACTCGGCCCTGCGCACCGTCGTGATGGGAGACGCCGGATCCGAGCGCGAATCGACCGCCGAGGAGCTGGCGAGGATGTTGGCAATGTTCGATGACGCAATGAAGGCCGGCGCGATCGGCCTGGGGTCATCCACATTCGAGAACCACAATGGCTATGGCGGCATTCCGGTGCCGTCCCGGCTGGCCAGTGACGATGAGTTCCGCGCTCTGGCGCGTGTCGTGGCGCGGCATGGGCATGGCGTCACCATGGCCACCTGCGGCGAACGCTCGCCAATCGCCTTCATGGAAGAGCTGGCAGCGCTTTCCGGCCGGCCGGTGATTTACTGTCCGCTGCTCGACTATCCCACCCGGCCCGGGCACGCGCCGGGCATCTCGGCCGCCTGCGCGGACGCCCGAAACCGCGGGCACGC
>JAYVWK010000039.1:0-15613 GCA_043786185.1 Burkholderiales bacterium | reverse complement strand
TGCGCCCGCGCCAGCGCGACCGATTTCTCCATGATGTAGTCGGTGTAGGCGATCGCCATCGCCGACAGCAGAAAGCAGACGTGTATCAGGGTCTGCGCGATCAGAGTCTTTTCGTCGTAATGCTGGGCGTTGATGAAGGTCTTCAGCAGGTGGATCGACGAGATGCCGATTATCGCCGTCGCCAGTTTGACCTTGAGTACGCTGGCATTCACATGCGATAGCCATTCGGGCGAGTCGGGATGATCCTCCAAATTCATGCGCGAGACGAAGGTTTCGTAGCCACCCACGATCACCATGATCAAGAGGTTGGAGATCATGACCACGTCGATCAGGCCAAGCACCACCAGCATGATCGCGGTTTCGGTCAGTTGGCCGTCGGCCGCGCCTTTCAACAGCGGTCCATGGCCGAACGCGGCCACGATCAGGTGCGTGAGTTCTACCCAGAAATGGTAGACGTAGACCATTTGCGCGACGATCAGGCCCAGGTACAAAGGGAATTGCAGCCAGCGACTGGCGAAGATAATGCGTGGGATGGGCCGCATCTTGGCGGGGGACTTCTGGGGTTCGCTCATAGGGTCATTTCAGGGTCTGATTGGGGTTGCGACACACAAATTTGCAGTGCGATTTTAGCATCGGGCGAGGGGCTGACAGTGTCGCGACGGCATGCCGCACGCGTGCCACCGGGTTTCGTGACATAACGGGCGCGGCCGCCATGCGTGGCCCGCACACGCGCGATAACCTATTGTCGTACAAGGGTTTTTCAGGCACGTCGTTGTAAGCGTTTAGCGAATTGTTGCAATGCACGAATTAAGCCCTTATTTAGTCCAAAAGTTCGGCTTGGCGGGATTAAAAACTTACGTAATAACAATCGTTTGTTAAGTAAGTGCTACACGTCGCTAAATCTGTTGCCGAGCAGCATGCGGGTTTGCAAACTGCGCACCTTGCATTGCACAACGAACCGCTTGCAAATAGCGAAAGAGCGGTCAGGGGCGACAAAAACAACGTGTATTCACTCAACAAGAAAGGGATTTGCCATGACAAGCCGTGACCTCGAGATCCAGAAAATCCAGAAAGACTGGAACGAAAACCCCCGCTGGAGGGGCGTAAAACGCGACTACACGGCCGCCGACGTCTATCGTTTGCGCGGCTCTGTGGCCATCGAGCATTCGATCGCCAAATCCGGCGCGCAAAAGCTGTGGAAAATGTGCAGCGAACGGCCATTCGTCAATTCGCTCGGCGCGCTGACCGGCAACCAGGCCATGCAGCAGGTCAAGGCAGGTGTACCGGCGGTCTACCTGTCGGGCTGGCAGGTGGCGGCGGACGCCAATGATTCGCTCTCGATGTATCCGGACCAGTCGCTTTACGCGACCACTTCAGTGCCCACGGTGGTCAAGCGCATCAACAATGCCTTGATGCGCGCCGACCAGATCCAGCACATGGAAGGCTTCGACAACAATGAGGCCGCACAGATCGATTTCATGGCGCCCATCGTGGCGGACGCCGAGGCAGGCTTCGGTGGCGTGCTCAATGCGCATGAACTGATGAAGGCGATGATCGAAGCCGGTGCCGCCGGGGTTCACTTCGAGGACCAGCTGGCATCGGTCAAGAAATGCGGTCACATGGGCGGCAAGGTGCTGGTGCCCACGCAGGAAGCGGTCGACAAGTTGAAGGCCGCGCGCATGGCTGCCGACCTGATGGGCGTGCCGACGGTGTTGCTGGCGCGCACGGATGCCGAAGCCGCCGACCTGGTCACTTCCGATTGCGACGAACGCGACCGTGAATTCATCACTGGTGAGCGCACCCAGGAAGGCTTTTATCGCACCCGCAAGGGCTTCGACCAGGCCTTGTCGCGCGGGCTTTCGTATGCGCAGTACGCCGACATGGTGTGGTGCGAGACCGGCACGCCCGATCTGGAATTCGCACGGCGCTTCGCCGAAGGAATCCAGAAGCAGTTCCCGGGCAAGATGCTGGCCTATAACTGCTCGCCATCGTTCAACTGGAAGCGCAACTTGGACGATGCGACCATCGCCAAATTCCAGCGCGAACTGGGCGCGATGGGCTACAAGTTCCAGTTCATCACCTTAGCCGGTTTCCATGCGCTCAACTACTCGATGTTCGAGCTGGCCTACGGTTATGCGCGCAACAACATGAGCGCCTTCGTCGAGCTGCAGCAAAAGGAATTCGCCGCCGCCGAAAAGGGCTTTACCGCGGTCAAGCACCAGCGCGAGGTCGGTACCGGGTACTTCGACGCCATCACGCAAGCGGTGCAAGGGGCCAATGCCTCGACCACCGCGCTGCACGGCTCGACCGAGGATGAACAATTCTTCGATGAGAAGAAGGCGGCGCGCAAGGCGGCTTAAGTTTACGGAGGAGAGTGGTTGGGCAGGCGGGCCAGGCAGGCGCCGGGTCGGCTTGCAAGGAGGCGGTAGTCGCATACGAGGCTCGGCCCGACCGCCCCCTTGAAAACGCCTCTGACGCCAGGGGCGTTTTCTTGGGTACACCGGTCCCGCGGCGGGCGCGATGTGGTGGCTTTGATTACACTTGGAGGCCGCACACACTCATTGGCAGCCCATGTCCAGCACCCCCGTTTCCACACCCAATGCACCGGCCGCGATAGGCACTTACTCGCAGGCCGTCAAGGCCGGAAACACCTGCTACCTGTCAGGGCAGATCGCCCTTGTCCCGGCCACCGGGCAACTGGCCGGCGGTGGATTTGAAGCCGAGATCGTGCAGGTGTTCGAAAACCTGAAGGCGCTGGCCGAAGCCTGCGGCGGGTCGCTTGCGCATGCGGTCAAGGTGACGATTTATCTGACCGATCTGGCCAATTTCGCCCAGGTCAACGAGGTGATGGCGCGCTATTTCAGCGAACCCTATCCGGCGCGCGCGGCAATTGGTGTGGACAGCCTGCCGCGTGGCGCGCAAGTGGAAGCGGACGCGGTGCTGGTCATCGATTGACCAAGATTGGCAAAAAAGTTGTTGCCGCGCCGCAGAAAAGCGAAAGCCCTGCCATGGGCCGACTAAAGGCGTCGGAAGAGGTAGCGACGCAAGGTGCAGGGCGACCAAAGCAACTCAAGTCAGGGTCGCATGCTGCGCCGGCCAGGGCGCCAATGACGAAGACAGGTGCGACCAAGGCAGCAACCCCCGAAACCAATGCAGCGGTGCCGGAATCTCGATCGCCCAAGGCGTTAACGGCCAAACCCCTGTTGCCACAAGGTCCGTCGGGCGTGGCGCCGGCGGTTGCCGCCAAGCTTGCCAAGCTTGGTTTGCGCACGCGTTTCGACCTGATTCTGCATTTTCCCTTGCGCTATGAGGACGAGACGCGCATCACGCCCATGGCGGACTTGGTCGACGGGGCTTTCGCGCTGGTGGAAGGCGTGATTGAAGGCGCGGAGATCACTTTTCGTCCGCGCCGCACCTTGCTGGTGCGGGTGCGCGACGCCAGCGCGATCATTCATCTGCGTTTCCTCAATTTCTACGGCAGCCAAGTCAAGGCCCTGGCTGTGGGCAAACGCCTGCGGGCAGCGGGCGAAGCGCGCAGCGGCTTTTTCGGTGCCGAGATGATTCACCCGCGCTACCGCGAGGTGGTCGAGGGCGCGCCACTGCCTACGGCCCTGACCCCGGTATACCCGGCCACTGCCGGTGTCGGCCAGGGTACGCTGCGGCGCGTGATCGTCGACGCGATCGAGGCGGCGCGCCGGGAGGGCGCCCTGGGCGATACGGCGCCGGCGGTGGGTGAGGTCGATTTGATGCCGTTCGCCGCGGCCATCAATGCCTTGCACTTTCCAGCGCCGGGCGCGATCGAGGGACGCGACCCGCGCGCCTGGCAGCGTGTCAAATTTGACGAACTGCTGGCGCAGCAATTGTCGCTCAAGCGCGCCTACCGGGCGCGTCGACGCGAGCAGGCGCCGGCAATGGATGCAGGCAACATGAGGCAAGCCGCGTCGCTCGAAGCGCGCCTGCTCGCAGCGCTGCCATTCAGGCTGACCGCAGCGCAGGAGCGGGTGGCCGGCGAAATCACCGATGACTTGGCGCGCGCGCATCCGATGCGTCGCCTGCTGCAGGGCGATGTCGGCAGTGGCAAGACCATCGTCGCGGCGCTGGCTGCCTGCCGCGCCATCGATTCCGGCTATCAGGCCGCCTTCATGGCGCCGACCGAAATTCTGGCTGAACAACATTTCCGCAAGCTCGAGTTCTGGTTGAAACCGCTGGGCGTGCAAATCGCCTGGCTGTCCGGCAGCCTTAAGAAAAAGCAAAAGGATGCGGGGCTGGCCGCGGCGGCCGACGGTAGCGCCGCACTCACCGTTGGCACGCACGCATTGTTCCAGGACAAGGTGATTTTCAAGCGCCTCGGCTTGGCGATTGTCGACGAGCAACACCGCTTCGGGGTCGAGCAGCGACTATCGCTGGCGCGCAAGGGTGCGCCGGGCAAGCGAGGTGCAATGCAGCCGCACCAGATGATGATGAGCGCCACGCCGATTCCGCGCACCCTGGCCATGACTTTCTATGCCGACCTTGACGTTTCGGTGATCGACGAGCTGCCGCCGGGACGCACCCCGGTGGCGACACGACTGGTGGCGGAGGGGCGGCGCGATGAGGTGGTCGAACGCATACGCGCCGCCTGCGAAGCCGGGCGCCAGGTGTACTGGGTGTGCCCGCTGATTGAGGAATCCGAAACCCTGGAGTTGCAGACCGCGGTCGAGACCCACGCTCGTCTGACCGCGATGCTGCCTTGTCTGGCGGTCGGCCTGCTACACGGGCGCATGAAGCCTGACGACAAGGCTGCGGTGATGGCGGCGTTTGTCGGCGCCGCGATACAGGTGCTGGTAGCCACCACGGTGATCGAGGTCGGGGTTGACGTGGCTAACGCCTCCCTGATGGTGATCGAGCATGCTGAACGCTTCGGCCTGTCGCAATTGCACCAGTTGCGTGGCCGCGTCGGGCGCGGCGCCCACGAGAGTGTTTGCATTCTGTTGTACCAGAGCCCCTTGTCGCAGAATGCGCGCGAGCGTCTCAAGGTGATGTTCGAAACCACCGACGGTTTCGAGATCGCGCGCCAGGACTTAAGGTTGCGCGGGCCGGGCGAGTTCCTCGGGCGCCAGCAAAGCGGTGTGCCGTTGCTGCGCTTCGCCGATCTGCAGACCGATACCGATCTGATCGAGGCTGCACGCGACTGCGCACAGAGGATGCTCAATGTCGGCGATGCGCGGGTGGAGGCGCATCTCGAACGCTGGCTCGGCAGTCGAGAGGCCTATCTGGGGGTTTGAGTTTGGGTCAATCGCGGTCATTGAGATAATCAACTGGACGTGACTGGCGAAAATTGAATATGCTGAAAGCGCACGAAAAGTGTCGTGTCTGTCCGCGTCGTGTCCATTCCAAGCTGCATATCGGAGATCGCAATGAGCAAGAAAGTCAAAGCCGGCAAACCTTCGGCCTACGTGCCGGATCTCGGCATCCCGGCGGATGAGCGCAAAAAAATCGTCGCGGGCCTGTCGCGCCTGCTGGCCGACACCTACACGCTTTACCTCACGACTCACAACTTTCACTGGAATGTCACCGGGCCGATGTTCAACACCCTGCACCTGATGTTCATGACGCAATACACCGAGGCCTGGAACGCGGTCGACCTGATCGCCGAGAGAATTCGGTCGCTGGGCCATCCAGCGCCCGGCACCTACAGCGAGTTCGCCAAATTGACCTCGATCCCCGAGGTCAAGGGCGTTCCTACCGCTGGCGACATGATTCGCATTCTCGCCGCCGGCCAGGAAACGGTGGTGCGCACCGCACGCAGCTTGTTTCCGATCGTCGATGCGGCCGGCGACGAGCCTTCGGCCGATCTTCTGACCCAGCGCATGCAGGTGCACGAGAAAAACGCCTGGATGCTGCGCAGCATGCTGGAGTAGGACCTTGCCGGCCATGCCGGCGCGGCGCATGACGCATGCGTTCGGTCGGCAACGGCTTTTTCTTTTAAGCTTCGGCTCCGTGAACTGGAACACACTCACCGAACGCCTGACGCTCTACGAGCGCCTGATGCGGCTGGACAAGCCGATCGGCACGCTGTTGCTGCTGTGGCCGACTTTGTGGGCGCTGTGGATCGCCGCCGACGGCCGGCCAAGCTTATGGCTGGTGTGGATTTTCGCTTTCGGCACGCTGCTCATGCGGTCGGCAGGTTGCGTGATCAACGACTATGCGGACATCGATTTCGACCGCCACGTCAAGCGCACCGCCGACCGGCCGCTCACCGCCGGGCGGGTCAGCCGCAAGGAGGTCTTGCTGCTGGCCGGCTTCCTGGCCGTTGCCGCCTTTTGCCTGATCATCAAGCAGGGCTATCTGGTCTGGGCGCTGTCAGTCGTTGCACTGTTCCTGGCGATCAGCTACCCGTTCACCAAGCGCTTTTTCGTGCTTCCCCAGGCCTATCTGGGCGTCGCGTTCGGTTTCGGCATACCCATGAGTTTCGCCGCCGTGTTGGACCGCGTACCGCCAGTGGCCTGGTGGCTCTTGCTGGCCAATATTTTTTGGGCGGTTGCCTACGATACGGAGTATGCGATGGTCGACCGCGACGACGATCTGAAAATCGGCATCCGCACCTCGGCGATCGCCTTCGGCAAGTTCGATGTGCCGGCGATCATGCTGTGCTACACCGCGACATTGGCGATCCTGGCGTTCATCGGTATCGAGCGCCAGTTTGGTGCGTTCTATTTCGCCGGGTTGGTGCTGGCCATGGGCATGGCGCTGTATCACTACCTGCTGATTCTCGACCGCTCGCGTGAAGGATGTTTCAAGGCGTTTCGCCACAACAACTGGTTGGGCGCGGCGGTGTTCGCCGGGCTGGCGCTGGACTATGCGCAGCGCTTAGGCGCGTGGCCGGGCGCATAGGTCCGCTGCTGCCGCATTCGCGCCAGCTCGTTTGGCCGCAAGACGCCGGCTTTTTTCAATCTCTGCCCAGAACCTCGCCCATCTCTTGGCCGCGCTCGGATGCGGCTTTCATTGCGCGGGCAATGCTGTCGGCGATGCCGCGCTCGTGCATGACGGCCAGTGCCGCCGCGGTGGTTCCGCCTTTGGAGGTCACCCGTTCGCGCAGGGTGGCGAAACTTTCGTTCGATTGCAAGGCCAGTTGCGCTGCGCCGACCACGGTTTGTAGCGCCAGGCGCCGCGCGGTTTCGTCCTCCAGGCCCAGCGCGTGGCCACCTGCCTGCAGCGCTTCGAGAAAATAGAAGACGTACGCCGGGCCGCTGCCGGAAAGCGCGGTCACCGGGTCGAGCAGTTCCTCGCTGTCGACCCATACAGTCTGGCCGACGGCAGCCAACACGCGCTCGGCATCCATGCGCCTTGATACTTCAACCTCGGGCGCCGCGAACAAGGCGGTGATGCCCTGGCCGATCAGGGCCGGGGTGTTGGGCATGGTGCGCACCAGTTTGGCGTGGCCACCCAGCCAGCGCCCGAGATCCGCAAGGCGGGTGCCGGCGGCGATCGACAGCACGGTCTGGCGCTTGACGTGCGGGGCTAGCTGGGTCGCCGCCTCGCGCATGTTCTGCGGCTTGACGGCCAGCACGATCATGTCCGCGCTTGCAAGGCTAGCGTCGGGCGCGGGGATGACTCTGACGTGGTGCTCCCGGGCCATGCGCTCGCGGCCTTCGGTGCTGATTTCCACCACCGTGATGCTGGCGGCCTCGAAGCCACGGCGCAACATGCCGCCAATAAGTGCAGCGGCCATGTTGCCGCCCCCGATGAATGCGATGTTCATGTGGTTTTGGTCCTCGTTCCGAAGATCGCGCTGCCGATTCGCACAATGGTGGCACCTTCGAGGACGGCGGCCTCAAGATCGGCCGACATGCCCATCGACAGGGTGTCGCAGCCAAGACCGGCGGCGTTGAGCTGTCGCAGCAGCAGGCGCAGTTCACGAAACGGTACGCGCTGGGCCGCCAGCAGGGTGGCCGGTGCGGGAATGGCCATCAGTCCGCGCAACTTGAGCCGCGGCAAGCGCGCCACCTGTTGGGCAAGCTGCAGGAGCGCGGCCGATTCGAGCCCGCTCTTGCTGCTTTCGCCGCTCACGTTTAACTGCAGGCATACCTGCAAGTCGGGCAGATGCGCGGGGCGCTGCGCCGACAGGCGCTCGGCGATTTTCAGGCGGTCGACGGTGTGCACCCAGGCGAAATGCTCGGCGATCGGCCGGGTCTTGTTGCTCTGGATCGGGCCGATGTAATGCCATTCCAGCGACAATTGCGCCAACGCGGCGATCTTGTCGATACCCTCCTGCACGTAGTTTTCGCCGAATGCGATCTGTCCGGCGGCATGTGCCTGGGCCACGGCGGCGGCCTCGAAAGTCTTGCTGACTGCCAGCAGGCGCACCGAGGCAGGATCGCGTCCGGCGGTTTGGCAGGCTGAAAACATGCGGGCACGCACAGTTTCCAGGTTTTCCCGTATGGCCGGAGGCAAAGGCATGGTAATCTTTTGTGGCCGGAAAATCAGGCGCGCATGTCGCGGAGGGGTTCCGCGGCGCGCCACCGCACCGAAGACGGAGAATTATAGATGGACATTTCCGAACTGCTCGCGTTCGTAGTCAAGAACAAGGCCTCTGACCTGCATTTGTCGGCCGGCCTGCCGCCGATGATTCGCGTGCATGGCGACGTGCGGCGCATCAACCTGCCGGCGATGGACCATTCCGAGGTGCATGGGATGATCTACGACATCATGAACGACGGCCAGCGCAAGGCCTATGAAGAGAATCTCGAGTGCGATTTCTCGTTCGCGATTCCCAATCTGGCACGCTTCCGGGTCAATGCTTTCGTGCAGAATCGCGGTGCCGGCGCGGTGATGCGGACGATCCCCTCGAAAATCCTGTCGCTCGAAGAGCTGAACGCGCCCAAGAGTTTCGGCGACATCGCCAACCAGCCGCGCGGTATCGTGCTGGTGACCGGGCCGACCGGTTCGGGCAAGTCGACCACCTTGGCGGCGATGGTCAATCACGTCAACGAGAACGAATACGGCCACATCCTCACCGTCGAGGACCCGATCGAATTTGTGCATGAATCCAAGAAATGCCTGATCAATCAGCGCGAGGTCGGGCCGCATACCCTGTCGTTCAACAACGCCCTGCGCTCAGCCCTGCGCGAGGACCCGGACGTGATTCTGGTGGGCGAAATGCGCGATCTGGAAACCATTCGCCTGGCGCTGTCGGCCGCTGAAACCGGCCACCTGGTGTTCGGTACCCTGCACACCAGCTCCGCGGCCAAGACTATCGACCGCATCGTGGACGTGTTTCCGGCAGCGGAGAAAGACATGGTGCGTTCAATGCTGTCGGAATCGATTCGCGCGATCATTTCGCAAACGCTCTTGAAGACCAAGGACGGCAATGGCCGCGTCGCAGCGCACGAAATCTTGATCGGCACGCCTGCGATCCGCAACCTGATCCGTGAAAACAAGATCGCGCAAATGTATTCGGCGATCCAGACCGGCCAGCAGTTCGGCATGCAGACCCTCGACCAGACGCTGACAGATCTGGTGCGTCGCAACGTTGTGTCTTCTGGCGAAGCACGCAACAAGGCCGCGAACAAGGATAATTTTGCCGGCTGATCGCAGCGGATGGGAAAATGGTTCGCTCGGTTAAACTTCGGACCAATTGGCTTCTGCCGGCCCAGTTGCACCGGTAGTTTTAACGGTCGGAGCCAAAAGTACACGGTCGGATTTTGCGCTGCGATGCTTGTTGCATCGGATTGTTCGGTTCGACTCACTGGTTGCGCCGATAACTTCGCGAAATCAATCGCGGAGTAACTGTTTTCAGGCTGATCCAGCGGCCAATACTTGAGAGTTGGAGAGCGGCATCATGGAACGCGACCAGGCAACCAAATTCATGTACGACCTGCTCAAGCTGATGCTCAGCAAGCGCGGGTCCGATCTTTTCATCACCCACGGTTTTCCACCGGCGTTCAAGATCGACGGCAAGGTGACCCCGGTATCGAACCAGGCGCTGACATCGCAGCACACGTCCGACCTTTGCCGCGCGATCATGAACGACAAGCAGGCCGCCGAATTCGAGGCCAAGAAGGAGTGCAACTTCGCGATTTCGCCGGCCGGGATCGGGCGGTTTCGCGTCAACGCTTTCGTGCAGCAGGGCAGCATGGGAATGGTGCTGCGCGTGATCACCTCGGCGATTCCGACCTTCGATGATTTGAAGGTGCCTCCGGTGCTCAAGGACGTGACGATGACCAAGCGCGGTCTGGTGATCATGGTGGGCGGAACCGGGTCGGGCAAGTCGACCACCCTGGCGGCGATGATCGGCTATCGCAACGAGAATTCCTACGGCCACATCATTACCATCGAGGATCCGATCGAGTACGTGCACCCGCACAAGAATTGCGTGGTGACCCAGCGCGAGGTTGGCGTCGATACCGACACGTGGGAAGCCGCCCTCAAGAACACGCTGCGCCAGGCACCGGATGTGATCCTGATCGGCGAGATTCGCGAGCGCGAGACCATGGAGCATGCGATCGCCTTCGCCGAGACCGGGCATTTGTGCATGGCGACGCTGCATGCCAATAGTGCCAACCAGGCCCTTGACCGCATCATCAACTTCTTCCCCGAGGAGCGGCGCGCGCAGTTGTTGATGGACTTGTCGCTCAACATGCGCGCATTGATCTCGCAGCGCCTGATTCCGCTCAAGGACAGCAAGGGTCGCGCGGCCGCCGTCGAGGTAATGCTCAATTCGCCGTTGATTTCCGACCTGATCTTCAAGGGCGAGGTGCACGAGATCAAGGAAGTCATGAAGAAGTCGCGCGAACTCGGCATGCAGACGTTTGACCAGGCCTTGTTCGAGCTGTATGAAGAGGGACGTATCAGTTACGAGGACGCGCTGCGCAATGCGGATTCGGTCAATGACTTGCGGCTGATGATCAAATTGCACAGCAAGGATGCCAAGACCAAGGATTTGTCGATCGGCATCGAGCATCTCAATATCGTTTAGGCCGTCGCCTGCGGCGACGGCCTAAATCGCCGGATTCGAGCGTGTGCTGCGCTTCGCTCAATCCGGCGGGTGGCGGCGGCGCGTGCTTTAGAGGGGCTCTTTTTGTGACGCTGGCCGTGTTTCCCTACTTGGAGATTGTGTAATGGCAGGATTGCATGACTTTTCTGCTGATTCCCTGGATGGCAAGCCGATTTCCCTGTCTCACTACGCGGGCAAGACCGTGCCGGTGGTCAACACCGCCAGCCAGTGCGGGCTGACACCGCAGTACAAGGGGCTGGAGGAACTGCACCGGAAGTTCCACGCGCAAGGGCTGGAAGTCGTCGGCTTTCCGTGCAACCAGTTCGGCGGGCAGGAGCCCGGTGCGGCCGATGAAATCGGTGCCTTTTGCCAGAAGAATTATGGTGTTTCGTTCCAGATGATGGACAAAGTCGAAGTCAATGGCGACGGCGCGCATCCGCTCTACAAATGGCTTACCAAGGCGGCCCCGGGCTTGCTGGGTTCGGAGGCCGTCAAATGGAACTTCACCAAGTTTTTGGTGGGCCCGGATGGTCAGGTGATCAAGCGCTACGCGCCGCAGACCGAGCCGCATGAGCTGGAGAAGGATATCGCCGCTGCGCTTGGCACAGCCTGACGCGCTGCCGGTTTCGCGTCGCTCACTCGCAGGCTTTGCACTTGCTGGCCAAGCGGCTTGCGGAAAGCGACACAAGCCGCCTGTCGGCGCCCTCTGTGAGAGGGAGTCTTTGACCGCTCAGTTGGCAGGCATATCCGCAGGCGCTGCGTCAAAGCGATTTGAGCCGGCCACCACGCGGAATTCGAACAGGCGGCAATCCAGATCGCCGTTCATAAGGGGCGTACGGCGACTCGCCCTGAGCTTGATCAGCTTTTCCATGCGTCGATCGGCGGTGATGAAGAAGCAGTCCCAGCCGGCATAGCGCTGCTTGAGCGCATCGCCCAGGCGCGGGTAGAAGGCGGCCAGTTCGGCATCTTCGCCCAGTCGCTCGCCGTACGGAGGGTTGGCGATCATGATGCCGCCGGCTGCCGGCGCCGCCAGAGTGAGCAGGTCACCATTGCGAATGCGGATGATTTGATCAACGCCGGCGGCGCTGAAGTTGGCCAGCGACGCGCGCAGGGCCTCTTGTGAAAGGTCGCTGCCGAACAGGCGCGGATTCGCGTGCGCGATGCGCGGCAGGGTGTCGCGCAAGCGCTGCCAGGCGGGCGCATCGAATTGCTTCAAGTTGTAGAAGCCGAAGCGGCGCCTGGCGCCGGGCGGGATGCCCAGCGCCATCTGCGCGGCTTCGATCAGAAAGGTGCCGCTGCCGCACATCGGGTCGTAGAGCGCAACGTCAGGGGTCCAGCCGATCAGGTGCAGAATGCCGGCGGCCAGGTTTTCACGAATCGGCGCCTCCACATCGGCTACCCGGTAGCCGCGCTTGAACAAAGCCTCACCCGAGGTATCCAGGTACAGCGTGACGTTGTGCATGTCGAGATAGGCATAGACGCGCACATCGGCGCCAAGCTTGGCGATGTTCGGGCGGATGCCGGTGCGCTCGCGAAAGCGGTCGCAAACGCCATCCTTCACCGTGAGGGTGGCGAACTTGAGGCTCTTAAGCGGGCTCCGGGTGGCCACCAGGTCGACCCGCAGGGTTTGTGTTGCGTCAAAAAAACGCTCCCATTCAGTAGCGCGCGCCAACGCATGCAGGTCCTGCTCGCTGCTGTACGGGCCACCGGCAACCCGCCACAATACCCGGCTGGCGATTCGCGAACAAAGATTGATGCGATACACCAGTTCGAACGATCCCGCAAAGGCGACCCCGCCGCCGGTAACCTGTGGCGCTGCCACGCCCATGCCTGCCAGTTCGGTTGCTAGTACTTCCTCCAGGCCGCGCGGGCAGGGCGCGAAGAATTGTTCGCTCACGACGCCAGCGCGCGTTCGAGGAAATCAAGGCGGTCCTGGCCCCAGAACATTTCGCCATTCAATACATAGGTAGGTGCGCCAAACACCTGTGCATCAATGGCCTGCCGGGTGAATTGAGCATAGGCGGTGGTGGCCGACTCACCGCGGGAAGCCGCCATCAGTGCGCTGCCATCCAGTCCGCTGGCCGTGGCAATCGTCACCAGGGCCGCTTCATCGGCGATGTTGCGTTCTTCCGCCCAGCAGGCACGCATCAGGGCGCCGGCCAGGCGCAGGGCGGCGTCTGCGCCGAACGACAACGCCGCTGCGAGCAGGTGATTTGCCGGATTGGCATCCACCGGAAAAAACCTGGGTTCAAGCGTCAATGGCAGGTCGAGATGCGCGCGCCAGCGCTTCAGTTCACTGAACCGATAGGCTTGGCGCTGGGCTGCGCGCTGCTTCAAGGGCACGCCGCCGGATACCGGGAAGATTCTGCCGTAATCCACGGGCCTGGGTTGCACACTGGCACCGGTATTGGCGGCGATGCGCAGCAGCCGATCATGGCCGAGATAGGCCCATGGGGATGACGGAGTGAAGTAGTAGTCAACGACTTTTGCCATGCTTGGGGACTCTCTAGAATGGTTTAACGACCGCCAGAATCACGGCGCCAAACAGCACCGGTGCGGCGGGAATCTCGTTGATCCAACGGTAAAATTTGTGGCCATGGCGGTTACGATCGCGTGCGAAGTCGCGCATCAGCATGCCGAGATAGGCGTGATGCACCAGCAGAATCGCGATCAGCAGCAGTTTTGCATGCATCCAGCCGCTGCCGCGCCCGATTCCGTAGCCAAGATACAGCACCAACCCCAGCAGCACCGCCAATACCGCTGAAGGTGTCATGATGCCGTGGAACAGACGGCGTTCCATCACCTTGAAGCGCTCGATGCTGAGCGTGTCGGTTGCCAGACAGTGGTAGACGAATAGCCTGGGCAAATAGAACAAGCCGGCGAACCAGGTGACGACGAAAATGATGTGAAATGCCTTGATCCAGAGCATGCTTGAGAGTGGGCTTCAGGCGCGCGATCCGGCTCCCGGCGCCTATAATCGGATGAAACTTGTGGGGGCGGTGGCAGCTAGCTTTAGCTGGGGCCGGATTGTCTCATGCGCGTCCTGATCGTGGATGAAAACGCGGATTTTCGCTTGGTAATTGCCGCATATCTGCACGAAGGGCAGAGTGATCTGGGGAGGGCTGCCGACGCCCGTGGCGTGGCGCGGCCTGCGCCGCTCGAATTACGAGATTGGGATCCGCTGCTTGCCGGAGTGCCAGCCGCGGTCAGTGGCTTCCGCCCGGACTTCGATGTGATCCTGATCGACTCCAACATTGGTCCGCAGGATCCGGTGCAATGGTTGGCCGCGCTCAAGCGAGACTTCCCGCAGCTGCCACCGGTGGTCATGCTCACCAGCGGCCGCGATGCGGATGCCCTGGCCTTCAAGGCTTTGCCCTTGGGAGTGGCGAGTTGCCTTCCGCGCCTGCACCTGACGCCCGCCCGTTTGTTCGCGACCCTCACCGAAGCCGTGCTCGAACGGGAGCAGCAGCGCGATATTGAAAAAAGCCTGCGCTCGAGCATCTATCCGTCAACCGCGCCGGCCGTGTCGGCGCCGGTCGCGGTAGCTGCCGACCTGCCTCATGTGACCGGCTATCGGGCCCTGCAATTGATCGGTGAAGGCGGCACCGCGCGGGTCTACCTGGCCAGGCGGGAGTCGGACGGCCTGCAACTGGTGCTCAAGGTGCTGCTGCCCGAATTGACGGCCGAAACGCTGGTGGTGCAGCGTTTCATGCAGGAGTTTTCGCTGATCCAGAAGATCCAGAGCGTGCATGTGACGCGCATATTCGATCTCAATTACGATCGCGGGGTTGCTTATCTGGCGATGGAATACTTCGGTGCCGGTGATTTACGCGAGCGCATCAAAGCCGGGTTGGCCCCCTTGCCAGCCTTGAAACTGTTCGCCCAGATCGCCCGCGCCCTTGACGCCATTCACGAGGCCGGCGTGGTGCATCGTGACCTCAAACCGCACAACATCATGTTTCGCGACCAGCATCATCTGGCGATCGTCGACTTCGGCGGTGCCAAGGCCATCGGCGAGGAAAGCGGGCTGACCAAGATCGGGCAGGTGGTCGGCACGCCCAACTACATGAGTCCGGAACAGATCCTGGGCCAACCGCTGGATGCGCGCAGCGACCTCTACAGCCTTGGCGTGATCCTGCATCAGTTGCTGACCGGACGGACCCTTTACCAGGCACGCGACACCGCCGAACTGATGGACATGCATGTCCACGCGCCGCTGCCGCAACTGCCTGCGCACCTCAACGGTTTCCAGAAATTGTTGTCGCGCCTGGTAGCCAAAGATCCAGACGAGCGCTTCGCGTCCGCGCGAGACCTCTACGCCCATATCGCCGCCTGAGAGGTTCAGGCCACTTCGGCCGAGCGGTCCCACAGGTTGGGTGTGACCTGACTGGAATAGCCCGAAATGAACTGCGTGGCCGCACCGGTAGACGGCGCGAACACATGCCGACGCACCGCGCCGATGTTGGCGCCATAGCAATGAATGCTCAACGAGACGCGCCCGGGTTCGGCGTTGGATACCACGTGAATGTCGCCCAGCGTGGGGCTGACCAGGTCGATGCCGCCAGGAGCGATGCGATGTTCGCCGGTTTTATCCAGCCGGCCCGGCATGGCGGCGTATTCATCGCACATCTCGGCACC
>JAYVWK010000038.1:0-4157 GCA_043786185.1 Burkholderiales bacterium | reverse complement strand
ATGCTCGACATAAAACTCGGTGAAGGCTAAGCGCCCGATCAGGCCGCCGCCTTCGAGCACGGCGAAGCGGTTGGCCCCGGGTGGCAAGGCCAAGCCCTGCGCGCCGCACCATTCAGGCGCGCCGGCGCCCTTGAAGCCGCAGCGGAAACGATACGAGGTATCGGCCAACCACACCGGCGGCGTCATGCTGGCCACGTCCGTCAGCCGCTCCGGCACCGCCATGCGATTGCGCGTGCCCCACGCTGCCACCAGCGGCGCGAGGAGCGGATGCAGCGCTGAGGCGCGTTGCGGCTGGATAGCCGTGCTCATGCTGCCGCTCCCAATACATCAATGCCGTCGTCGATGCGCTGCCGGCTGCCATCCTTGTCGTAGAACGGCAGCGCCGTGACCGTAGCCTCGATCTCGCGCGCGCCTTCGATGCGAATCCTCAACTTGTCGCCGACCTTGCTCAAACGCGGCTCCACCAGCGCCAGACCGATCGCGCGCTCAAGCACCGGCGAATGCGCGATCGAGGTGACGCGGCCGGCAATCTCGCCAGCCTCGATCACCAGATGACACTCCTTGGGCAGCCCGGCCGCATCGTCTGTGAGCATGAAACCGACCAGCACCTGCTTTAGCGCCTGGCGCCCAACGATTTGCAGCGAGCGTTGGCCTACAAAAAACGGCTTGTCCATCTTGAGCGCCCACTGCATCGCCGCCTGGTAGGGCGTAGTCAGGCCGTCGGTATCCTGGCCGATGATCACGTGCCCCTTTTCCAGGCGTAGCAAGCGCTGCGCCTCGACGCCGAACGGACGCAGGCCGAATGCCGCGCCGGCGCTCATCAAGGCGTCCCACAGGCTCGCCGCCTGGTCGGCGGCGACATGCAATTCGTAGCCCAGTTCGCCCACGAAGCCCACGCGCAGCGCGCGTGCCGCAATCCCGGCAACCTCGATTTCGCGTGCGCCGAGATAGGGAAACAGCGCGTCCGACAAATTCGCATCGGTCAACTGCTTGAGAACCTTGCGCGCGGCCGGTCCGGCCAGATTCACCGCCGCCAAGTGGCCGGTCAGGTTGACGATGCCAACGTTCAGGCCCCACATGGTGTTTAACCGGGTCAGTTCGCGGTACACCGTGGCGCTGCCGCCAGTGGTAGTGGTGAAGTAGAAATGCTCCTCGGCCAGACGGGCGATCACGCCGTCGTCGATGATCACCCCCGATTCATCGACCATCAGGCCGTAGCGCGTCATGCCGACTTTCAAGTTGGCGAAGCGCCCGGTATAGACACGCTCGAGGAACAAGGCCGCGTCCGGGCCGTAAACCTCGATCTTGCCGAGCGTGCCGACATCGATCAGGCCAACCACCTCGCGCACCGCCACCACCTCGGCCACGATGGCCGCCTCGCGCGCCACGCCGGGCACGGCGTAGTACTCGGGCCGCTGCCATTGCCCGGCCGGCATCCACACCGCACCCAATACCGCGTGGTGGTCGGCCAGCGGGGTGGCGCGCGCAAGCGAAAAGGCGCGCCCGGCCAGATGACCCATCGGCACCGGGTGGAACATCGGCCGCGAGGTGGTGCTGCCGACCTTCTCGATCGCCTCACCGCGAATGCGCGCCAGGATGCGGATCGCATTCATGTTCGAATGTTTGCCCTGCGAGGGCCCCATGCCGACAGTCGAGTAGCGCTTCAGCAATTCGATGTTGTCGAAGCCTTCCTGGGCGGCGTTGAAAAAATCCTTCAGTTGCAGGTCTTCGTCGAAATCGACAAAGTTGCGCCCGCGTGGATGGCTTGCGATCGGGTACGGGTGTGACGGTTGGGCCTCTTCGATCATCACCACCCGAGCCGCAGGCGTCACACCGCGCGCGACTGCCGCCGCAGCGGCGCCGGCTTCGCTGCCGTCGGTCAGCTTGAGCGCCATGGAGTGGACGCCGTTGGCGCGCCCGCATACCAGAACGCCGGGCGGCAGGCTGGCCGGTACGAACTGCTGCAGCCGATCATCGAAGCGCATGCGCGCACCGGCCTGGTAGGCCAGCGCCAGCGCCGGCGCCACGCCCACCGACATCATCAGGCCGTCACAGGCAATCTCTTCAACATTGGCCGAGTCCCAATCGCCTCCTTCACGCAAGGCGGCAATACGCACGCCGCGCAACAAGCCGTCGGCATCCGCCATTGCTTCCACCACCGCCATGCCGTAGCGTAGCGTCACGCCCTCGGGTGCCGCGCAGGTGGCAGCGGCGCGCAGGTCGACAATCGCGGCGACGGCAACACCGGCGGCAAGCAGGTCACGCGCCACGCGGTAGGCGTCGTCATTGCCGGCCAACACCACTGCGCGCTTGCAGGGCTTGACCGCATAGCGATAAATCAGGCGTTGCGCCGCCGAGCCCAACATCACGCCGGGCAGGTCGTTGTTGCGAAACACCGCCGGCTGCTCGTAGGCACCGGTCGCGGTGACCACGGCGCCGGCGCGCATCTTGACCATGCGATTGGCCGTGACCAGCGGTACCCAGTGGTCGGCGTAATAGCCGGAGGCCACACAGGCGCACATCACCTCGATGCGCTGGTGCGCCAGAACCTCGCCTACAAGTGTGCCGATATGCGCCCGCTGCGCGGCATCGGCACCCAACGCGTACAGGCCGCTGCCGCCCAGATGCGGGTTCTCGTCGGCCAGCACGACATTGGCCCCGGACTCAGCCGCGGCCAGCGCCGCCGACAGGCCCGAGGGCCCGCCGCCTATCACCAGCACATCGCAAAAGCCATAGCGCTTGGGGCTGCGCACACGCGGCGCCGCCACATCGACATGGCCCAGGCCGGTCATGAAGCGGAACATGCGTTCCCAGCGCGCGAACCAGCGCTTCGAATAAAAGGCCTTGTAGTAGAAGCCGACCGGCAGGAAGGCGCCGAGCCGGTCCAGGAAGCGCGCGCGGTCGGCAGCCAAGCCGCCGAAGGTATTGACCGCGGTCACCACCTCGCCGCCCGCAAGCGGCGTGACATCGGCGCGCACATTGGGCTCCGAATGGCCGCCGGCACGCGCCACCTGCATCAAGGCATTGACATCATGGTTGGCCAGCGACAGCACTCCGCGCGGCCGGTGGTACTTGAAGCTGCGCCCGAGCACGCGCACGCCGGCGGCGGCCAGCGCACTGCTGATGCTGTCGCCTCCGTAACCGTGATACGCACGCCCCTCGAAACTGAAATCGAGCACGGTCTTGCGGTCGATCCATTCGCCAGGCTGCGGCGGCAGGCGCGTCATGCCGCCCCCCCCTTGCCATAGAGGTAGGTGCGCAGGATGCGATCGGATGTGGTGTCGCGTTCGGCCACGAACCACACGCCGGAGGCAATGTGATACCACCACTCATGCTTGATACCGGCCACGCCATGGCGGTTGAACACATAGGCGGCCCATTGATCGTCGGTGCAGGTGGCTGGGGCGGGCATCTCGCGCAGCTCGCCGGCGTAGACGAATTCGCTCACCGGGCGGGCGCCATTGATCGGGCAGGTCATGATCTTCATCGCCGCTTCGCCTTGCTCAATGGCCGACCGAGGCCGCGCCTTTTTCGCCCGTCAGCGCATAGCGGGCGAAGCGGTCGAGACCAAAGCCTTCGATCAGTTCGTGGTTGCGATCGTTGGCCACCGTCGAACTCATGGTCCAGCCGGCCACCGGCGTGGCCTTGAAACCCCAGGTGCCCCAGCCGGCATCGAGGTAGAAACCCTCGACCGGGGTCTTGCCCATGAGCGGCGCGAAATCCGGCGTCATGTCGGCCATGCCGGCCCACTGGCGGTTGACCTTGACCTGCGACAGGAACGGGAACATGTCGAGCATGTGGGCCGACAACGATTCGACGAAATCGAGCGTCGAGCGGGTCGAATGCAGCTCGTAGGGATCCAGCGAGGCCCCCATCACCAGCTCGCCGCGCGCGGTCTGGCTCACATAGATGTGCAGTGAGCCCGACACCAGGATCGGATCGAGCCATGGCTTGAGCGGCTCGCTCACCATCGCCTGCAGCGGGTGGATGAACAAGGGGCTGTCGATGCCGACCATATCGAGCATGCGCGGGGTGGAGCCGGCCACTGCGCACAACACCTTGCCGGTTTCGATGAAGCCGCGGCTGGTCTCGACGCCACGCACCCGGCCGCCCTCGACCTTGATGCCGCGCACCTCGGTTTGCTGGTGGATCTCCAC
>JAYVWK010000037.1:0-2961 GCA_043786185.1 Burkholderiales bacterium | reverse complement strand
CGCATCGCCGACGGCAAGCCGATGCCGTTCGCACCTGCCGGGCGCCCCTTGAGCGACATCCGGGTGCTGGAAAACACCCACGTCCTGGCCGGCCCTGGCATCGGGCGTTGTCTGGCCGAGCAGGGCGCGGACGCCTTGCGCATCGCGCCGCCGCGCGCCAGCGATCCGATCAATTTCATGATCGACACCGGCTTTGGCAAGCGCTCCGCGTTTCTCGATCTTGAGAGTCCCGGCGATGTCGCGCGCTATCGCGAATTGGCGGCCGAGTGCGACGTCGTGGTGCAGTCGCTGCGTCCCGGCAACCTCGAACGTCGCGGCCTGGGCGCGGCCGACCTCGCAGCCGCCAGCCGTGGCCTGATTTACGTGTCGGTCAGTTGCTACGGGCACAACGGGCCGTGGTCGCCATACGTCGGCTATGACCCGCTGGCGCAGTCGGCAACCGGTGTGTGCGTGGTCGAAGGCGGTGCCGATGCGCCGAGGGTCGTGCCCTGCACACTGCTGGCCGATTATCTGACGGCCTACCTCGGCGCGTTTGGCGCGCTGGCGGCGCTGCTTCGCCGTGCCCGCGAAGGCGGCAGTTATCACGTCAGGATATCGCTGGCGCAGACCTGCATGTGGGTGCAAAACCTCGGATTGCGCGCGACGGCAGCAGCCAGTCAGGCCGGCGCCGGCAGCGCACCGCGCATCCTGCGCATGGATTCGCCGTTCGGTGATTTGCAGTATCTGGCGCCAGTCGCGCAGTACACTGAGACGGCGGCATTTTGGGACAAGCCACCGGTGCCACTCGGTGCTTCACGCGCCGAGTGGCTGCCCAGAGTGCCGCCCGGTGCCTGACGCGCCGCACGCTTTGGTCGTCAAGCGCCTGGCAATTGCGGCCACGCTACTCGCGACACGAAACGCCGTCGTGCTGCGCCGCGAAGTGCAGCACATGGGTCGCGCAAGCCGCCGGCAGCATGAACTGGATGGAATGGAACTCGGTGGGGAAGCTCACATACTTCATGCCCTTGTCGGCCACGATCTTGCGGATTGCGGTTTCCTCCGGGCCGGTGATCTTGCCGCGCGACGGATACAGGCCGAGCATTGGCGCGGCGACACGCGAGAGGTAGGGGCCGGCGCTCGACTTGCAGATCAGCTCGAAGAAGGCGACCAGCACCGCCTGCGGTGTCTTCGCCATTTCGTTCGCATACCACTCGATCTGCGCCGGGTCGGTGTCCGGCGGGAAGCGGGTGCTGGCATTGGTGCGCCTTACCCATTCGACTGTACCGAGCTTCTCCAGCGCCTCGGCGAGCGACGCGAAGCCACAATCCCAGGCCGTGCGTACCGAGGTCGAGATAGTCAGCGGCGCGGACACCAGCGACAGGGTGCGCAGTTTTTGCGGATGCTCCGCGCCCAGCACCATGCCGAGAATGCCGGCGAACGACTCGCCGCAGTAGTGCACCTGCCCGCCACCGAGCGAGTCGATGACGTCGAGAATGTCCTCGACATAGGTCTCTACGGTCAACTTGTCGTAGGTGGCGGGATCGACATGGCTCTGGCCGTGGCCGCGCAGGTCGGGCCGCACAATGCGATAAAACCTCGACAGGTAAGGCACCCAGCGGTTCCAGAACTGCGAGGAGCGGCCATAGCCATGTTGCAGGATCAGCACCGGCGCGTTGCGCCAGGAGTCGGTGTAATCGTCGTACTCGTAATGCAGGGACGGTTTGCCTGTGCGCGTCAGGGTCGGCATTGGCTTCTCCAGTAGTTGGTGATTGGTCGGCGGTCTGTCTAGCGGGGAGTGATATTGATTGCAATGTCCGAGGATTGTATCGTCACGGCAAAGCGCCAGCCTGCTAGAGTTCGTTCGCATCGAATCCAATCCTGACCAATCACCATGACCGAACTCGACCGTTTCCTCGCCGCCCGCGATTTCCTGCAATCCCATTCGACCGACTACTTGCGCGCTGTAAGCGAGTTTCAATGGCCGGCACTCGAACATTTCAACTGGGCGCTCGACTACTTCGACCACATCGCGCGCGACAACCATGCGCCCGCCTTGCGCATTCTCGAGGAGGCCGGAGCCGAGGCCTCGCTCAGTTATGCCCAACTGGCGCTGCGCTCGAACCAGGTCGCCAATTTCCTGGTGCGTCTTGGTGCCAGGAAGGGCGATCGCATGTTGCTGATGCTGGGCAACGAGATTGCGCTGTGGGAATCCATGCTGGCGGCGATCAAGCTGGGTGTGGTGGTGATTCCGGCGACGACCCTGCTGTCGGGCGCCGACCTGCTGGATCGTCTGGAACGAGGCAAGGTGGCGTTCGTGATCACCAATCCGGCAGGCGCGGCCAAGTTCGACGATCTGCCGACTGCCGCACTCAAAGGCATGCATCGCATTCATATCGGTGGCGCGCGCGTGGGCTGGACCGACTATTGCGGCGCCGACGCCGAAGTGGCGAGCTTCGCCCCCGCCGCGCGGCCGGTCGCGCGCGATCCCCTGCTCGAATACTTCACCTCCGGCACCACCTCCAAGCCGAAGCTGGTGCAGCACACCCAGGTGAGTTACCCAGTCGGACACCTGTCCACCATGTACTGGCTGGGCCTGAAAAAGGGTGATGTGCACTGGACCATCAGCTCACCAGGCTGGGCCAAGCATGCGTGGAGCTGCGTATTCGCGCCGCTTAATGCGCAGGCCTGCATCTTCATCTACAACTACACCCGCTTTAACGGGCCGGCGATCTTGGATGTGCTGGTCAAGAACGGTGTGCAGACCCTGTGTGCGCCGCCGACTGTGTGGCGCATGCTGATCCAGGAGAACCTCAAAGGCTGGCCGGTCAAGCTGCGCGAGCTGATCTCCGCCGGTGAGCCGCTCAACCCCGAGGTGATCGAGCAGGTGCGCGCCGCCTGGGGGCTGACTATTCGCGACGGCTTCGGCCAGACCGAAACCACCGCGATGATCGGCAATTCACCTGCCCAGGCCGTAAAGCCCGG
>JAYVWK010000036.1:0-23157 GCA_043786185.1 Burkholderiales bacterium | reverse complement strand
GATCAATCAGACGGGCCGACGCACCGCGCCAGAGCAAGCCCGAAATGACGACGTTGGTGTCAAGAATCAGGCGCATCAGCCACGGCTGCGCGCCAGGTGCTCCGCGACTTCATCATCCGACATGGTATCGCCGGGCACATCCCTGATCTGCGCGAGCGCATTAGCAAGATTGTTGCCGGCGATACGCCGCGTTTCGAACTCCAGCCATGCCCTGATTTTGTCGGGCGTAAATAACCCGAGCGAAGAGGCGCGTTGCGCAACGTCGTCGGGCAATTCGATGGTGATTGAGGTCATCGCATCCTCGCTTGGGTCAATCAATTGATTATGGTAGCGCAATCGTGCTCGGCAACGCGGAGACCGGGCGCAGGCAGGTGCGGCAATACTGGCATGCCGAAGGCGGAACCGGGCAGTTTGCCCAAGACTTGCTTGCTGGCGGCCATCTCAGATTCCCAGCAGGCGGCGCGCATTGCCTTCGAGGATGGCGCCGTGTTGATCAGAAGTGAGGAGTGGATTGTCGGTGACGTTCTTCGCCGGCTGCTCGTAGGCGATGGGGAAGCAATAGTCGCTGCCCATCATGACGCGGTCTGCGCCGACGTTCTTCACCAAGTATTCAACCACCGTATCGGAATAGCCCACCGTGTCGTAGTGGAAGCGGCGCAGATAGTCAAGCGGCTGGTGGTTGATGTGCTTCAGGTCGGCGCGCTTTTCCCAACCGCGATTGAGCCTGCCCACCAGCCACGGGAAGGCGCCGCCGGCATGCGGCAGCACCACCTCGAGATCGGGAAACCGGTCCAGCACGCCGCCGAAGATCAGATGCGCGGCCGCGATCGCCGCCTCGAACGGGTTGCCCAGAAGATTTGTGAGGTAGTGCGCAGACAGACGCTCGTGGTCGATCACGTAAACCGGATGCAGGAACAACGGCAACTTCAATGTGGCGATGCGCTCATAGACAGGGAAGAACGCCGGATCGGACAGCTCGCGATGGTTGACCCGGGTGGAAATATAAAAACCGCGTACGCCCGGCAGCTTCGCGGCCCGCTCGACCTCGCGACAGGCTTGTTCCGGGAACTGCATCTGCAGCGTGGCCAGGCCGACAAAGCGCTGCGGGTTGCGCGCATGCGCGCCCGCGATGGCGTCGTTGAAGGTTTCCACCAGGCGCTGCGCCAGGTTGGCACCGGCCCAATACACCATGGGCTGGGAGAGTGATAGCGCATGCACCTGTACGCCCTGCTCATCCATCGCCTGCAAGCGTGCGTCGAGATCCACATAACGGGGTCCGGCCGGCCCGGTGGACAGGTAGCCCACCTTGAACTGCGGCCCCTTGCCCTCCACCATCTGCCATTCGACCCCTTCGGCCGGGCCACGCCGTGAAAGCAGCTCCAGCCAGGCCGGCGGGTACCAGTGGGCATGGATGTCTACTGGTTGATGGTGGTGCGCGAGCTCGCCTGATTCATGGTTTGTCATTTGAGCCATGGCAGGATCGCCAGCGAAAGTTGTGGAACATAGGTCACGATGGTCAGCGCGAACAAGGCTGCGATGATGAACGGCACCAGCCCGGGATATACCGACGAAAGCGGCGCCTTGAACACCGCCTGCCCGACGAAGATGTTGATGCCGAAGGGCGGCGTGAATGTGCCGATGGAAAGATTCATGATCATGATCACGCCGAAATGGACGGGATCCACGCCTATGGTCTTGGCGATCGGCACCAGCAAGGGCGTGAGAACCAGGATCGAAGATGCCGTATCGAGAAACATGCCCACCGCCAGCAGCAGCAGGTTGATCGCCAGCAGCACCACCCATGGCGACACCTTCATGTCGGTGACCAGGTCGGTCAGGGCTTGGGAGAAGCCGTTGATGGTGAGCAGCCACGAATAAACGCCGGCGACGGCGACGATGACGAAGATTTGCGCGGTCAGGTACATCGAATTGGCTGCGGTGCGAAACACGTCGGCCCAGCCTAGTTCGCGATAGACCAGTACCACTACGATGATCGCGTAGACGCACGCGATTCCGGCCGCTTCGGTGGGAGAGAACACACCGCTGTAGATGCCGCCAAGAATGAACACCGGCGCGGCGATCGACCACACGCCATCGCGAGTGGCAGCGATGAATTCCTTCAAGTCGAATGGCTTGCCGGAGGTGTCGCCCATGCGCCAGGCGTGATACCAGATGTAGGCGGCAAATGAGCCCGCCAGCACCAGCCCGGGAAAGATGCCTGCCGCGAACAGCTTGACCACCGAGGTGTCGGAGGCGATGCCGTAGAGGATGAAGCCGATCGAGGGCGGTATCAGGTTGTCGATCGCTCCTGCCGAAATCAGCAGCCCGGAGGAGAAGCGTTCGCTGTAGCCGCCATTACGCAGCCGCTTGTAGGTGAGCCCGCCGACCGCTGCCACGGTGGCGGCGGTCGAGCCGGAAATCGCGGAAAACACCGTCGCCGTGCCAAGGGCGGTGAATGGCAAGCTGCCGCGTACGTTGCCAATCATCGAGGTCACCCAACGCACCAGGCGCGCGGACACCCCGCCGCGCCCCATCAGGTCGCCCGCGAAAATGAAAAACGGCACCGCCAGAAGCGCGTACTTGTCGAGGCTGGAAAAAATCACCTGATGCACCGCGGTGGCCGGTACATCGGCGAAAAAGGTCAACACCACCGCGACGGTGGCGAGCAGGATCAGGAAAAACGGGAATCCCAGCGCCAGAAGGACCAGCGGCAGCAGCGAAACAACCCAAACCATCGAGGACGACCTTTCAGAACTTTCCACTCAGATAGGAGCGGAAGCGCACCAGCGCCGCCAACGCCGCCAGTGAAAAGCCGACCAGGAGCGCGGCATGCGGAATCGCCTTCGGGATGGAGGCGGCCACGCTGACCTGTCCGGTTTGCGCAAACAGCGAAACGATCTTCCAGGACTGCACGGCCACAAAAAGGCAGCATGCCACTAGCGTGCCCGCGACGAGGGCATTGAGGGCGGTCTTCCAGCGCCCGGTCAGGCGCGCGGAAAACAGGTCCATGTTGAGATGCTCGCCGCTGAATGTCACTGCGACAAGGCCCAGAAACACGCCCCACATGCTCATGAACACCAGCACTTCCTCGGCCCAGAAGATGGCCCAGCCGAAGAAGTAGCGGCTGACGACGTTGACGAGTATGATCGCTATACCGCCCAGCATGAGCGCGGCCATGATCCATTGCGGCAGGCGGAACAGCAGGGTGCGCAGCACGGGGCGGCCAAGCCCTAGAACTTCTGGCTAGTGGCGAGCAACTTCTTGTAGAACGCGCTGACCGCCGCGTTGTCCTTGGTCACTTCTTCGCCGATGCCGCCAAGCAGCGAGCGCATGCGCACCTGATCCTCGGCCGAAGCCCGCACGAATTCGCCGCCCGCATCGGTCCAGCGTTTGCGCATCGCCTCGTCCATACTGCGCGATTGCGCCATCATGCGCGGCTGCAGCTTCTGCGCTTCCTCAAGAATCATCTGCCGCAGGTCGGCCGGCAGTTTGGCGAGCCATGGCCGGCTGATCACGCCAACCGAGACCACCATCGTTTCGTTGAGTTCAAGCAGCGTCTTGTTGATCTCGTTGAACTTCAGGTTCACATACACTGCGGTTACGCTTTGCGTGCCGTCGATGATGCCCTGCTGCAGCCCGGGAATCACTTCAGAAAGGTCCATCGGCACTGCGGTGGCGCCAAACTGGCGCATCTTCGCGCGCTCGGCGGCGGTGGCATTGACGCGCAGCTTGCGTCCCTTGAAGTCGTCGAGCTTGCGCATGCCCTGCTTGGACAGGTAGTGCGCGAAGGCGAAGGTGTAGACCGAGGCCACCTGGATGTTCTTGTCCGCCCCGAGCGCCAGAATGTCTTTGTTCATGCCCGTTTCAAGCAAGACCTTTTCGGCCTGGACGGTGTCCTTGAAAAGCACCGGCACGGAAAATGCGCCAAAGCGAGGATCGACCCCGGCGAAGAAATCCGCAGGCGCGGTGAAGGCCTCGATGGTGCCGAGTTGCAAGCCCTCGATTTGGCTGGCGATGGTGCCAAGCTGGTTGCGCGGGAAAAGCTTGACCTCAATGCGACCGCCAGCGCGGGCCTCGACCGCTTCCTTCATCCAGGTGCCCCACTGGTGCTGGATGTCGTTCATGGTCGCGAAGCCGATCTTCATGGTGAAGTCGGCGGCTTGGGCGGGGATGCCAACGGCGACGGTGAGGCCGACGGCGAACGACACGGCGCGAATCAAACAGGCGATTCGGAACATGGAAGTCTCCTTTGGGTGGAATGGATGAGGCTCTTGCGGCCCCTTGGTTCAAGGTAAAGCGGGACTACCAGACCAGATCGCCCTCGCGGATAAGCATCATGCAGCGCTCGTCACCGGTGAAGGGCGCGTGAGCCTTGCCGCACGGCATGCGAAACCACACGCCCTGGCCGTGGGCGGCGAACTCGTCGGACAGGCAGCCCTTGAGGACAAAGGTTTCCTCGCCGATCGAATGGTCATGTGAAGGCAGCTTGCGATTGATATGGACGTGGCCGATGCGGCCGGTTTCGATGCCGTCGGAGTTCGGATACAAGTGCAACACGTCCGCGCCCCGATGCGGGAACTCCATCCACTTGGCGGTCTTGGCGTCGATGACAAGACGCTGTCCGCCCGGACGGATCGGCACTCGCCACTTCATGTACAGGACACAGCCCTCTGCCGACACTGGCGTGAAACGGGTGCCTGACTGGTTGCGGATGAAGGTGTGCGCTCCATAGCTGCCTTGCTCGTCGGTGAACGCGCCTTCGACGACGAATACATCCACTCGATCCGCCAACACGGAAGTGGGCATCGCCGCGCCCGGCGCAAACTTGAGTAGTGCCGTCTCGCGCCCCATCCTGGGGTGATTGACGAACTCAAGGACCTTGCGCGAAATGCCGGGCCACTCGGTCGACTCCCATGCCATCTCGTTGGTATTCATCACAGCGACCAGATTCGGGTCGGCATTGACTTCCGCTGCTATGCGCATTGCGCCTCCTCATGCTTGACAAGTCTCGAAAAAATAACGATAATATATTCTCTTACCGAATGTCAAGAGAATCATCGTTATTTATTCAGCATTCGGCTGCCCGTTCGCATGATCTTCGCTCCATATCTCCAGGACACCCCTATGACGACTCCCGAAGAACCGACCATTGCGCAGAAGGCGCCGTACAAGATCGAGTTGCTTGCCGGCTATCAATACGCTTGGTGTTCTTGCGGCTTGTCGAAAATGCAACCCTTCTGCGACGGCTCGCACACCTCTACAAAATCCGCAATGAAACCCCTGATCTGGAAACAGGAAAAGGATCAGGCGGCATTCCTGTGCGGTTGCAAGCACACCGGCCGTGGGCCGTTCTGTGACGCTACCCACAAGTCTCTGTAGGCCCGGGATGGGCTGCCAATGGCCACTGCACGCATATTGAGAGGCGAGGCTGTCGAAACCCGGCCGCCTTCCACCGGCACCCTTACGACCGTAGTATCGGATCGACTGCGAGCCGACATTCTCAACGGCAAGCGTGCCCCGGGTACCAAGGTTCGCTTAGAAGAGCTTAAGTCCGAATTCGGCGTGAGCTGGAGTCCGATCCGCGAAGCGGTCACGCGCCTGGCGGCCGAGGGCTTGCTGCATGCCGAAGACCAGCGCGGCTACCGGGTCGCATCGGCGTCGCGTGGCGACCTGGCTGAAGTCCTGCGACTACGGGTACTACTCGAGCCCATGGCACTGCAGCAAGCGATCGAAAAGGGCGACGACGACTGGGAAGCCGGAATCCTCACTGCGCACCATCTTCTGGGCAAGGTCGAGGGCCAGCGTTCCACGGGTGGCAGCGACGGTGCGGTAGTCGAATGGGAAACCCGCCACCGCGGGTTCCACGATGCGCTGATCAGCGGATGCGCGTCGCCCATTCTTCTGCAGTTTTGCCACATGCTGCACGACATGAACGACCGCTATCGGCGCATTTTCCTGCAAGCCCATGCGTTCGACCGCAACGTGGCGGCCGAACACAAGGCGATCCTGGATGTGACACTCGCGCGCAAGGGCGACAAGGCAGCCAGCCTGCTCAAGTCGCACATTGAACGTACCGGCCGCAACATCTTGGCCAGCAGCGCGACCAGCCTGCGCTAAGCGCCGGCGCAACGCGACTCCGGTAGGCCTCGCGCGGCCAGATCGCGCTCTCCGACAAAAGCGCGGGTATGCTTCGGTCCCGTGACAGCGCACCAACCTGCTCCCCAAAGCTCCCTCGGCGTGGTTTGCGCGCTGGGCGCGACCCAAACCCTGGCCTGGGCCTCATCGACCTACCTGCCGGCGATTCTGGCGGCGCCGATCGCGCGCGACCTGGAGATTTCGCGCGCCACGGTATTCGGCGCGTTTTCGGTGTCGCTCCTGGTGATGGCCGCGGCCGGGCCGATGGTCGGGCGCGCGATCGACCGCGCCGGCGGGCGCCACATGCTGATGTGGTCCAACCTGGTGCTGGCGGCCGGCCTTGCCATGCTGGGCGCGGCCAATCATGTGGCCGTGCTGTTCGCCGCCTGGTGCATTCTCGGTGCCGGCATGGCGATGGGTTTATACGATGCCGCGTTCGCCGCACTGGTGCGCATTTACGGTGTCGATGCGAGAAAGCCGATCACCGGAATCACGCTCATCGCCGGCTTCGCCAGTACCGTCGGCTGGCCGTTATCGGCATTCATGGATGCTCAAATCGGCTGGCGCGGTGCGTGTTTCGTGTGGGCCGGATTGCATTTGGCAGTCGCGCTGCCGATGAACTGGCGCCTGATTCCGGCGGTGGCCGATGCGCAGCCGGCGCCGGCCAAAGGCGCGACAGCCGCGGAGCGCGCCGAAGCGTCGCCGGGAGCGGCCGACACAGGAGCAAGGCGTCGCAGCTTCGCCCTGTTGGCGGTGTATTTCGCCACCACCGCCTTTGTGACCTCCGCCTATGCTTCTCACCTGCCGGGCCTGCTCGGTGCGATGGGCGCCGGCGCGGCCGGCGCGGTGCTGGCCGCCGCCTTGCTGGGCCCGGCGCAGGTGGCGGCGCGTCTGGTGGAATTCGGGGTCATCAGCCGCTACCGCGTGCATGCGCTTACGACCGCGCGCGTGGCCACCGCGCTCCATCCACTGGCTTGCCTGATTCTTGGCGTGTTCGGTGGCCCGCTGGGGTTCGCCGCCGCGTTCGCGCTGCTGCATGGTGCCGGCAACGGCATGATCACCATCGCCAAGGGCACCTTGCCACTGGCCCTGTTTGGCGCTGCGGGCTACGGCCTCACGCAAGGCTGGCTGGGCGTCGGCGCGCGCCTGATGCAGGCCACCGCGCCCTATGCTTTCGGACTGGTGCTTGACATTTATGGTGGGCGGATCGCACTGGCGATCTCGGCCGGGTTGTCGCTCCTGGCGGTAGGCTCGCTCTTTCTGCTGCGCGCCAGACCGGACATCGATCACTGACCGGCAGCAGCGCTTCGATCCGTACCGATTCTTCGTATACTAGCGACTTATCGTGCGATCAATGAGCGCCCCTATGTCAATGGCATAAACGGGCGTCGCTCTTGATGTCGCATGTAACTGCGCACGTTCTGTCGAAAGTGCCATGACCTCGCCCACGCTCAAAACGGCTTCACCGCTCTCGATGGTTGCGCTGGCATTGCGCCGGCCGTACACCTTCATCGTGATGGCGATGCTCATCATGCTGGCCACGCCGTTCGCCTTGCGCAACATGGCCACCGACATCTTTCCGGAAATCGACATCCCGGTGATCAGCATCATCTGGAACTTCGGCGGGCTGTCGGCGCAGGAAATGGGGCAGCGCATCGCCGGCCAGAGCGAGCGCGGCCTGTCCACCACGGTCAACGACATCGAGCACATCGAGTCGCGTTCCCTGGCGGGCATCACCGTCATCAAGGTGTTTTTCCAGCCGAACGCGAATATCCAGACCGCGATCGCCCAGGTGGTCGCGGCCATGCAGCCGCAGGTGCGGCAGCTGCCGCCCGGCATCACGCCGCCACTGGTGATCTAGTATTCGGCTTCCAGTATTCCGGTGATGCAGGTTGCCATGTCGAGCCCGACCCTGCCGGAGAACGCGGTGTTCGATGCCGCGGTCAACCAGTTGCGCCCGCAACTGGTCACCATTCCGGGCGTGGCGATCCCGTTTCCGTATGGTGGCAAGATCCGCGTGATTTCGGTCGATCTCGACCTGCCGGCCATGCAGGCGCGCGGCCTGGCGCCGGCCGATGTTGTCAATGCCATCAATGCGCAAAACCTGATCCTGCCCTCGGGCACCGCCAAGTTTGGCGAGACCGAATACAGCGTCAAGATGAATGCACCACCGGACGCGATTCGCGGCCTGAACGACCTGCCGGTGCGCTCCGCCGGCGGCGCCACCACCTATGTGCGCGATGTGGCGCAGGTGCGCGACGGCTTTTCGCCGCAGACCAATGTGGTGCGGCAGGACGGCGAGCGCGGCGTGCTGCTGTCGATTCTCAAGAACGGCGGCGCCTCCACCCTGGATATTGTCAATAACCTGCGCGAACGGCTGCCCGTGGCCACGCAGATTCTGCCGCCCGACATCAAGGTGACGACGCTGTTCGACCAGTCGGTATTCGTCAAGGCGGCGGTGATGGGCGTGGTGCTGGAAGCCCTGATCGCCGCCGGACTCACCGCATTGATGGTTCTTTTGTTCCTCGGCAACTGGCGCAGCACGCTGATCATCGCGCTCACCATTCCGCGTTCCATCATGGCCTCGGTGCTGGTGCTCCGGATGGTCGGCGAGACGCTCAACCTGATGACTCTGGGCGGGCTGGCCTTGTCGGTCGGCATTCTGGTCGACCAGGCGATCGTCACCATCGAGAACATCGAACGCCATTTACACCTGGGCCGGCCGCTTGAAGAGGCGATCCTGATCGGCGCCGAGGAAATTGGTGTTCCGGCCTTCGTCGCCACGGTGTGCATCTGCATCGTGTTCGTGCCCATGTTCTTCCTGTCGGGCGTGGCGCGCTTCCTTTTCGTGCCGGTGGTGTTCGCCGGCGTGCATCAGCGGCTGGCGCGGCGCCGTGCCGCGCGTACCGCATCACCTGAATCCACCGCACCGATCGGTGCTTCGCAGCTGGAGTCCTGAAAAGTCATGTCCGAACAACGTCATTCCGAATTGGCCATCCACCCCGTTCACCCGGCCGACGGCACGGAGCTTCTCAGGCGCCGGCAGATCGTGCGCCGCGCCTGGTTTGTGACGCTGATCGCGCTGGTGCTGCTGGGCTCGGGCGCCGGCCGCACGCTGATGGCCCGGGCGGCCAACGCCAAGATCCTCGAAGGCGGCACCGGCGAGCGCGCGGTCCTGTACGTCCGCACTGCATATCCCAAAGCGGGCGCTGGACCAAAGATATCGGCAGCCGCGTGGCCAAGGGGGAATTGCTGGCCGAGATCGAAACGCCGGAGCTCGATCAGCAACTTGCCCAAGGTGCCGCAGCGCGTGCACAGGCGGCCGCAAGCCTGGCGCTGGCCAACAGCACCATGGAGCGATGGGAGGCGCTGCGCAAGAAGGACGCGGTGTCGCAACAGGAGTTGGACGAGCGGCGCAGCAACGACGCACAGGCCCGCTCCAATCTGGCGGCGGCCGATGCCAACGTCGATCGCCTGCGGCAGCTGGCCAGCTTCAAGCGCATCGTGGCACCGTTTGCCGGCGTGATCACGCGCCGCAACGTCGATGTCGGCGATCTGATCGACGCCGGCGGCGCACGCCCCTTGTTCTTGCTGGCGCAGACCGATCCGCTGCGCATCTATGTCAACGTGCCGCAGGCTTACTCGCAACTGATCAAGATCGGTCAGCCGGTGATGGTGACCCAGGCTGAGCTGCGTGGCCAGAGCTTCCGCGGTGAAATCGCGCGCACCGCGGCGGCCATCGATACCGCCACCCGCACCATGCAGGTCGAAGTGGCGCTGCCTAACAAAGAGGGGTTGTTGTTGCCGGGCGCATATGTGCAGGTATCGCTGCCGCTGGCAGCCAGCCAGGCACTGACCATTCCCGCCAACGCGCTGATGGTTCGTGGCGAGGGGCTGCGCGTGGCGGTGGTCGATGCAAGCGGCGCGGTGCGCTTGCGTAGTGTCAAGATCGGCCGCAATTACGGCGAGTCGATGGAGCTGATCGAAGGCGTGACGGCCAGGGATCAACTGGTGCTCAATCCCTCGGACTCGCTGACCGAGGGCGACCGGGTGACCGTGGTGGTGGACAAGCCCGTTGCCAAGGATGCGGCGCCCGGCGAGGCTGCAACGGAAAAGAAGGAAAAGTCGTGAGCGTCGCGGTTCCCCGCGGGCGCACGCGCGGCGCACGCGCACCGCTTTTGCTTCTATGCCTTTCGCTTGGCGCCTGCATGACCGCGCCGGACTACAAGAAGCCGGTGCAGGACATGCCGGTGGCTTGGAAGGTCGAGGAGCCCTTTCGCGTCGGCACGCCCAATGACGGCACGCCCAATGACGGCGCGCCCAAGGGACCATGGTGGCAACGCTTCGGCGATCCGCAGCTCGACGAACTGGCAGCCAAGGCGATTACTGGCAGCCCGACCCTGGCGGTGGCCGGCGCGCGCCTGGCCCAGGCCCGCGCCGGGCTGGAGGCAGCCGGGGCGGCGACCTATCCGCAGGTCGGCATCGCCGCACGCGACGTGCGCAGCCGGATTTCCGCCAATCGGCCGCTGACCAACAACATCGCGCCCAACTTCAGCACCACGCAAACCGATATGGCGTTTGCGCTGTCGGCCAGCTACGAGCCGGATTTGTTCGGCCGGGTCGATAGCGTGATCGCGGGCGCACGCGCCACGGCAGAGCAATCGATGGCCGATTTCGAGAACATCCGGCTGGTCCTGACCGCCGACCTCGCGACCGCCTATTTCAACCTGCGCGCGGTTGATGTCGAACTCGATGTGCTCGCGCGCGCCATCAACCTGCAGCGCCGCTCACTGGCGCTGGCGACCACGCGGCGCGAGCTTGGCGTGGCCTCCGGGCTGGATGTGGCGCAGCCGCAGGCGCTGATCGACAGCACGCTGACGCAAGTCGACGTGCTGCGGCGCCAGCGTGCCCAGTTCGAACATGCGATCGCCACCCTGACCGGCACCCCGGCACCACTTTTTTCGCTGGCGCGCGACAGCCGTGTGATGCAACCGCCGGTGGTGCCGATCGGCCTGCCGTCGGATTTGCTGGAGCGCCGGCCCGATGTTGCCGCCGCCGAGCGCGCGATGGCGGCGGCCAATGCGCAAATCGGCGTTGCCAACGCCGCCTTCTACCCGAGCATTTCTCTGGGCGCTCTGATCGGCACCCAGAGCCGCCTGGAGCGCCTGCTGTTCAATGCGGGTAGCGGCATCTGGTCGCTCGGCCTGACGCTGGCGCAGCCCCTGATCGACGGCGGCCGGATTCGCGCCAATGCCGATTTTGCGCAAGCCGGTTACGACGCCACGGTGGCCAATTACCGGCGCGTCGTCCTTGGCGCCATGCAGGAGGCGGAAGACGGCATCATCGGATCGGCCGCGCTCGAACGCGCGCACAAGCAGGCGCAGGTTGCGGTGGCCAGTGCCACCAGGGTGCTCGATATCGCGACAGCGCGCTATGAGGGCGGTGTCGCCAGCATTCTTGACCTGATCACCGCCGAGCAGAGCCTCCTGGCCAGCGAACGCCTGGCAGCGCAATTGGCGGGGCAGCGTCTGCTGATCTCGGTCTTCCTGATCAGGGCCTTGGGTGGTGACTGGGAAGGGCCGCGGAAGATCGCCAGCGAGTAGGCGCTTGACACGCGCGTCGGCCCGGCGCGTGGCGCATCGAATTCAACGCGCGCAGCGAAAGCCGATGTTGTGGTGCCCCGCGCGCGGCGCCCGCGACAGCATGCGGCCGCGTTGCGTGGTGCTCAGTTCCTCGGCCGGCGAATCATGCCCGCCGCCGCGCGTGCCGCGCACGCCGTCACTCAAGGCATCTTCGCGCCCGTCATCGGCGCGGTAGGGGTAAGGCCGATACAGGCTGGACACCCATTCCCACTGATTGCCCGCCAGGTCCAGCACGCCATACGGGCTGGCGCCGGCGGGGGTGGCGTCGACCGCCGCGGTCTGGGTCCAGCCGGCGCCGAATCTGGCGCGGCTTGGGTCCGGCATTTCGTTGCCCCAGGGGTAGCGACGACCGTCAGTGCCACGTGCGGCCTTCTCCCACTCGGCCTCGGTCGGCAGGCGCGCTCCGCGCCAGGCGCAGTAGTCGCGCGCGCCGGCCCAGGTGACTTCGTTGACAGGGTGCGTTTCCAGCCCGGCATCGGCACGCCAGCGGCCATCAATGCGGTGCACGCGTGCGTCGGCGTCGTCATGGTCGAAGCGCCGGTAGCGCCGCCCGTCGCGTTCACCTTCGGCGCCCTGTGCCTCCAGGAACGCGGCGAAATCGGCATGGGTGACCGGCAGGCGGTCGATCAGGAAGCGCCCAAGCAGGACACGGTGGCCCGGGCGTTCGTCCTGCGGCCCGTCATCGCGCCCCATGCTGAAGCTGCCAGCCGGAATCTCGATCATGCCGGCCACTTGTGCCGCGGCCCTGGCCATGAACAAGAGCAGCACAGTGGCTCCAAGCAGGTACGGTACGCGCATCATGCCGACGCCCTTGTGACTTCTGTACGACACTGCGGCGCGGGCAAACTCGCCGCGTCCCGCAAGCTTGCTGGCGGCGGATGGCGGGGGCATGCTCAGTTCGCCAGCCCGTTGAGTATGAACATGGTTTCCAGCAGAGGCATGGGTGTGGTGAATTTCTTCATGATGCGAATTCCCCGCGGGTTATGTGAATGCCAGGCCTTGCCCCGGTTTGTGCGCAAGCCGACAGCCGGCAATGCCCCTCGCACCAAACCTGTGTGGCCAGCCGTATTCTGCGCGAGTTTCGCGGGCAACTTGAATCCGTGCCGCCCGCCCGGACCACGAAGGTCGCGGCATCGCAAGCGAAATGCAAAGCGAAATGCCTTGCACATCCACCGATTAAGGCGCATAGTCCACGCCTGCGATTTTCAAGTAGTGTTTTGTTGTTGTGTGGTTCAAGTACCTCCTCTAGCTGTCCGGTATTCCTCCCTTCATCATCCCGCCGTCTTGACCTTCGCCCTCCCGGGGGCATTCCCCGTTTTTTTTCATTCAAGGAAGTAGAAGACATGGCAACAGGTACAGTGAAGTGGTTCAACGACGCCAAGGGTTTCGGTTTCATCACCCCTGAAGATGGCGGCGAAGATCTTTTCGCGCATTTTTCGGCGATCCAGGGTGCAGGCTTCAAGAGCCTCAAGGAAAACCAGAAGGTTAGCTTCGATGTAACCGCCGGCCCCAAGGGCAAGCAGGCATCGAACATTCGCGAAGCCGAGTAATTCACGGCATCACGCGTTTGACTCAAGAAAAGCCCGGCGTGAGCCGGGCTTTTTGCATCCGGGGCTTGAGGTCGCCCGCTGCTTCAAGCCGGCGCGGCTTCGGTGGCATCGAAATCGAGTTCGACACGCGCACCGTTGGGGTCGTGGCAGAACAGCTGCCACTGGCCGTCGGCGCTGTTGGCCAGGTGCCGCAGATCGTACGTGATGCCGCGTTCTTTCAGGCTTTTCGCCGTGCCCGGCAAATCGGTGGCGGCAAACGCCATGTGGTCGATCACGCCGGCGCGAAGTTCAGCGCGCGTCTTGCCGCCGATCACATGCAGGATCGCGGTTTTGCCGGCATACAACCAGAGACTGGGAAAGTTGAAATTGGGCCGCCAGCCGACCTTGAGGTCGAGCAACACGCAGTAGAAGTCGCGGGTCGCTTCGACATCATCGGTCAGGATAGTGAAGTGGTTCATGCCTTCTATGGCCATGCTGGTTCTCCCGATATGAAGCTTTTGGAAAAAGATGGAACTTGACGCCAGAATACCGATTATCGGTCCAGGTGCGTCTTCAATTGCGAGCCGGTCGGCAGCGCATACACTTGTGCCCCATCCGTCCGTATCCACCTTACACCCTGCGAGACCGTAACCAATGAGTCAAACCACCGCTACGCCAACCCTGATCGCCGGGCTCAGCCGCCTGTTGCAACTGGCGGCGGCGCAACCGCTTATGCCCACGTGCGATCACTTTTTCTTCCTGCGTCACGGCCAGACCGAGTGCAACGCACAACGAATTTTCCAGGCTACCAGCGAGCCTCTCAATGCCACTGGCCTGGTCCAGGCGCAACGCGCCGCCGGCCTGCTTGCCGATCAACGCATTGCCAGCATCGTGGCCAGCGACGTGCGCCGCGCACGTGATACCGCCGAGACGGTGGCGGCGCGCCATCTGCTCGCGCCAGTCCTCAACAGCGGCCTGCGCGAACGCAATTTCGGCAAGCTGATCGGTACTTCATCACGCGACATCGACTGGGGCTGCGAGCCCGATGCCGGGGAAACGCTGGAGGTTTTTATCGATCGCAGTCGCACCGGCTTGGCCGAAGCATTGGCGCAGCCGGCACCGGTACTGTTGGTGGCGCATGGTGGCACGCTCTACGCACTGGCCGGGCTGCTCGGAGTGGCAGTCGATAGAACCCTGCTGGGCAATGCCCAGCCGCTGCGTTTCGATTGGCATGGCGATGCCTGGCGGGTGGCGGCCTTGGCCGCAAGTGCTGCGACCGGCACCAACCTGGCATGACGCCGTTCAACGCCTTCCGCCCACGCCTGCCGCGATGACCCATCCGCTCCCCGCCCTGTCCCTGCTTGAGACCCGCGTGCTTGGCGTGTTGGTCGAGAAGCAGCATACGGTGCCCGACACCTATCCGCTGACCCTGAACGCACTGGTGTCCGGGTGCAACCAGAAAACCAGTCGTGCGCCAGTGATCGAGGCGTCCGACAGCGAAGTGCAAGGCGCGCTCGACAGCCTCAAGGGCATGAGCCTGGTGATCGAATCCAGCGGCGGGCGGGTGGCGCGCTACGAGCACAACCTGGGCCGGGTGTTGCAGGTGCCGGCGCAATCCTCCGCCTTGCTCACGGTGCTGATGTTGCGCGGCCCGCAAACGGTGGGTGAACTGCGCATCGGCTGCGAACGCCTGCACCGCTTTGCCGATACTTCAGCCGTCGAAGGGTTTCTCGACGAGTTGGCACGCCGGCCGGGCGGGGCGCTGGTGGTCGAGTTGCCGCGCCTGCCTGGTGCGCGCGAGAATCGCTGGGCGCACCTTTTGTCCGGCGTGCCGGCGATCGAGGTGCAGGCACAAACTGCCACCGGCAGCGAGGTTGCGTTGGGCGAAGTGGCCGCGCTCAAGGCCAATGTCGCGCGGCTCGAAGGCGAGGTCGTCGCGCTCAAGGCGATGGTGGCGCGCATTTGCGCGGAGCTCGGCATTCCTTCGCAAGCCGCTTAGCTGCGGTGCATGCGCAGCCGGCTGTCGGCGCGCCACGTTGGTATCATCGGTTATCCGCTTTTTCCCGAATCGAGGCCATCGTGATCGTCAAGCAAATCTGGACCGGTAACGCCTATCGCAACTTCAATTACCTGATCGCTTGCAATGAAACCGGCGAGGCGCTGGCCATCGACCCGCTGGATAGCGAGAAGTGCCTCAAGGCGGCCAAGGACGCGGGTTGGGAAATCACCCAGATTCTCAATACCCACGAGCACCACGACCATACCGGCGGCAACGCAGCGGTGGTGGCGGCCACCGGCGCCAAGATACTGGCCCACAAGAACGCCCGCGACAAGATCGCCGACGTGTCGCGCGGCCTGGGCGCAGGCGACATCATCAAGGTTGGCAAGACCGTCGAACTCGAGGCGCTCGATACGCCCGGCCACACCATGTGCCACATCTGCCTGCGCTCCCACACCGACCGCCCGGCCCTGTTTTCCGGTGACACCCTGTTCAACGCCGGTGCGGGCAATTGTCATAACGGCGGCGCACCAGGGACGATGTTCACGACCTTCGCCGAACAACTCGAAAAGCTGCCGGACGACACCATGATCTACCCGGGGCACGACTACATTGAGAACAACCTGCGTTTCACCCTCGATCGCGAGCCGGACAATGCGGCTGCGCAAACCATGCTGGGCCAGCTTGCCGGCCAGGACCTGGATCGGGCCCACGTCACCACCATGCAGGTGGAGCGGGAAATCAACACCTTCTTTCGGCTTAAGAGTCCGACGGTGATTGCAAGGCTGCGCGAGGCATTTCCCGACCTGCCGGAAAATCCCGATGCGCGCACCGTTTTTCTCAAGCTGCGCGAGTTGCGCAATAACTGGTGAGCGCGGCGCGCACAGTTTGGCGCACGTGGATCGCCGCGAAAAATGTGACAGCCTCGCCAGAGGATCGTATCTGTCATGCATCGCGCGAGCCTCTATGATTGCGATGCCGAAACGCTTTCCGCCCCTGACCACCGGCTTGGTCGTGGTGTGCGGGATCGTGGCCTTGCTGTCGAACCTCGGCGCTTCGACCCAGGCGCTGCGCCCGCTTTTCATCGCCGACCCGGCCATCGGCGGCTTCGCTGCAATCGCCGGTGGCGAGGTCTGGCGCCTGCTGACACCGATCTTCATTCACTTCGGTGTCATGCATCTGCTGTTCAACATGCTGTGGTTATGGGATCTTGGCGGCTTGGCCGAGCAACGCCGCGGCTATGTGTTCCTGGGCTTGTTCATTCTGGTCGTTGGCGTGGCGTCGAACCTGGCGCAGTACGTGATCAGCGGTTCGCCCACTTTCGGCGGCATGTCCGGCGTGGTCTACGGCTTGCTCGGTTATGTCTGGATGCAGGGGCGCCACAACCCGAATTTCGGCTACGGCCTGAGTCGCCAGACCGTGATTTTCATGCTGGGCTGGTTTGTTCTGTGCTGGACCGGTCTTCTTGGGCCGATCGCCAATTGGGCGCATACCTTCGGATTACTGCTGGGCGCCGCCTGGGGTTTTGCTCAACGTGATTGATCGCGCAGACCGCGCCCTGCAAGTCTTCGGCGTGGAAAAGCTCGAACCAACTTCTTCCATCGCTGCTGGAAGTCTCGCGAGTCAGTTTGCGTGCCCGGCCGTGCGTCCACGTTTCCCCTTGCCCGCCACCTATTCGAAAGTCATGCCGTGCGCCTGAAGATGTCCGAGAACTCGCTGTTCGCGATCCTGCTGCGTTCGCCGTGGTGGATGAGCTTCGCCATCGCGCTGGCGCTGGCACTGGTCGCGCGTCTGGTGCTGCCGGCCAGTTATGCGGCATATGCGCCGTTCACCGCGCTTCCATTCCTCATCATCGCCGCGATGGCAGGCTGGCGGCAGTGGCGTGCGCCCAGTACCGCACGTGTCGCCGCCACGCTCGGCGCTGTGGGCGCGATGTCATGGCGCGAGTTTTCGCAATTGCTGATCGCAGCGTTTGAGCGCGACGGCTACACGGTCACGCCGATCAGTGGCGCCGCCGATTTCGCGCTGGTCAAGGCCGGGCGCACTTCGCTTTTGAGCTGCAAGCGCTGGAAGGCGGCCAGTCACGGGCTGGAGCCGCTGCGCGAACTGGAAGCGGCGCGCAAGGCGCAGGACGCGCACGAGGCCATCTATGTCGCCGCCGGCAACATGACCGAGAACGCGCGACGCTACGCCGTCGATCACGCCGTGGGCCTGATGCAGGGGGCCGAATTGACGCGCCTGTTGCGCCTGCCGCGAGTCGCCGCCAAGGCCACCGCTTGAGCCTGGAGAGCGGTGCGCTGGCGCAGGCGAATCGCCGCGGCATTCTGTGCATGTCCGCCGCGATGGCATGTTTTGTCATCAACGACGCCTTTATCAAAATGGCCAGCGCCACCCTGCCTTCGGGCCAGATGATCTTCATGCGCAGCCTCTTGGTGGGTTTGATGGTGTTCGCAGTGGCGCGCGCCGGCGGTGCCACCGCGCGCTTAGGCGACGTGCTGCGCGGTCAGGTGCCGCTGCGTGCCCTGATCGATGCCGCCGCCACGCTTCTTTATCTGGCAGCCCTGGTGCACCTGCCGATCGCGAACGCCACCGCCATCACCCTTGCCACGCCGATCTTCATGGCGCTCCTGGCCATGCTGTTCCTGCGTGAACGGGTCGGATGGTCCGGCTGGATCGCGGTGATTGTCGGTTTTTGGGGCGTGCTGCTGGTGATCCAGCCGCGTGCCGAGGGCTTCAATGCCTGGGCTCTGGTGGCACTCGCGGCGACGCTCATGCACGCGGTACGCGACCTGATGACCAAGCGCATCCCGGCCGGCATTCCCTCGATCCTGATCACCCTGGCCAGCGCCCTCGCCGGCTGCCTGCTGTCGGGCGTGTATGTGTTGACCGAGGGCTGGCGCGCGTTTGGGGTCGTCGAGGCGCTTCTGCTGTCAGGCGCGGCGCTGTTCGTCGCCGCCGGCTATTACCTGATCATCGTCAGCTTTCGTCAGGGTGAAATCGCCGTGATCTCGCCGTTTCGCTATACCGCCCTGCTGGTGGCGCTGCTGCTGGGCTATTTCCTGTGGGGCGACATCCCCAATTTGCTCGCCTGGTGCGGCATTGCGCTTTTGATCGGCGCCGGCCTGTTTGTGATTCTGCGTGAGCGCTGGCGTGTTCCGGCCACCGCCGACACCCGGTAGCATGGCTGCGCCAAGCGTTACCATGGCGCTTGTGCCGCGTGCGTGTCATCCGACCAAACTTGCACCGGTGCAGCCCGCGGCCCCTTGTGGAGCAACAAGCATGCAAGCCAGCATCGAAACACCCGCCATCAGCGCGGAAATCACCTATACGGTGGATACCGGCGCCAAGCTGATCAACGAAACTTTTGGCCCCGGCAATATCGATCGACTCAATACCGGCACCTACGAACAGCGGCCGATGCGTATCCGCAACGCGCGTGCCGTCGCCGACCTGTCGCTGGAGACTTCCGGCTTCGTAATGGCCGCGCATCGTACCGCCGTGCGCGATTTTTTCGACCCGGCGCAAATCACCGGGCTCTACTACCCCGAGGTGATCGACCTGGTGAAGCAGCTGTCCGGCGCGCAGCGGGTGGTGGTGTTCGACCATACGTTGCGCTCGGGTGACGAAGCGGAGCGTCAGGAAAAGCGCTTGCGTGAGGTGATTCGCGGCGCCCACAACGACTACACCGAGTGGTCCGGGCCGCAGCGCGTGCGTGACTGGCTGCCGGACGAGGCGGCAGCACTGCTCAAGCGTCGCGTCGCCATTATCCAGGTATGGCGGCCGATCGATCGCCCGATTCTTGCCAATCCGCTCGCCTTGGCAGACGCCAGCAGTGTGGCCGCCGCCGATCTGCTGATCGCCGAGCGCCGCTATCCGAACCGCATCGGCCAGACCTACCGGCTGCGCTTCAACCCGGCGCACCGCTGGATGTATTTTCCCTATCAGCAACGCGACGAAGCCATTGTTTTCAAGGTCTTTGATTCCGAACAGGATGGCCGCGCCCGCTTCACCCCGCATACCTCGTTCGATGATCCGACCACGCCGGCCGACGCAGCACCGCGGCAAAGCATCGAGGTGCGCACGCTGGCGTTTTTCTAGCCGTCGCTCGGCTGCGACTACAACATTGCAAGCGGTGTCGGGCCGCTCGGCGGCGCGAACAGCAAGTCGAGCTCCTGCGATTGCGCCGCGGTCAACGGATGGTCGAGCGCGGCGGCGTTTTCGCGCAGGCGGTCACGATGCCCGGTCTTGGGAATGGCGATCACGTCATCGTGCTTCAGAAGCCACGAAAGCGCGGCCTGCGTTGGCGTGATCGCGCGTTCGCGTGCGAAGCCTTCCAGCCGCGGGTTGCGCAGCAGGCGGGCCTGCTCGATCGGCGAATACGCCATCACGGGAATATTTTGGCTGCGCAGCCATGGCAGGAGATCCCACTCGACGCCGCGACGGCCCAGGTTGTAGAGCACCTGATTGGCAGCCACCGCACGGCCGGCTTCAATCGCCCACCAGTCCCGCATGTCGGCGGCGTCGAAATTGCTGACGCCGAAATGGCGGATCTTGCCGTCGCGTTTGAGCGTCGCGAACGCTTCGATGGTTTCTTCAAGCGCCACTTCGCCCCGCCAGTGCAGCAGGTAGAGATCGATGCGCTCGGTGTTCAGGCGCTTCAGGCTGCGCTCGCAGGCGGCGATGGTGCCGTTGCGGGTGGCATTGTGCGGATACACCTTGGAGACGATGAAGGCTTCATCGCGGCGCCCGGCAACGGCTTCGCCCACCAGTTGCTCGGCGCGGCCGTCACCATACATTTCGGCGGTGTCGATCAGGGTCAGGCCGAGGTCGAGGCCGAGCCGCAAGGTGGCCAGTTCCTCGGCACGTTGCGCACGGCTTTCGCCCATGTTCCAGGTGCCCTGGCCGAGTGCCGAGACGGTTGCGCCGGTGGCTAGCCGAACTGTTTTCAAGCGATCCTCAACACGGCATTGATGGACGTTGGAGCGGCGCGCAAAGCCATGGGTCTATAGCGGATAGATCATCGAGTTCGGAATCAGCTCGCTGTCGAACACGCACACCTTTTCGCGAAACCTGAGCCGGCCGGCATCTTCGACCACGATGTCGAGAGTGCGGCCGACGTTGAACACTTCCGAAATCTCGTTCTGCTTGGTGCGAAACACCGCGTAGTTGGCCTGGGTGTGGATGCCTTTGCTGGTGACTTCGCGCACGAACAGGCCGCTTACGATGTGGCGTTGATAGTAGGGCTGGTGATAGAGCGTGTTGCGGATGCCATAGACACGGTCTTTCAACATGCCGCGGCTCTCGGCGGCCATGGTTGAAAGCGGCAGGCCGCGATCGAAATTCTCGCGCGGCACCACGCGGTACCAGCACTCTTCGGTAAAAAAGTCGGGCCAGTCGTCGAAACGCGCCTCGTCAAGACAAGCGCTGTAGCGCGCATACAGGTCGTTAAGCGCAAAGCGCTGCTCCACGCCGATCATAGGCCCATCACCTTGCGGTAATAGCCGTACATGCCGCGAATCAGGGTTTCGGTGACCATGTGGTCGGTGTCGCCGGTCCCGGTACCGCCGAGCTCGGTGATGGTCTGATAGCCCGGATGCTGCTTGAAGCCCACCTGCGAGAGTTCGACCACTTCGCCATCGTCAGCCGATACCAGGCCGGCCGGGCCGAACAGGTTGGCCTGGCGCAGGCGCCGGCGCGTCATCTCGGGCGTGTCGTCGGCGAAGCCGAAATGGGTCCAGACGAAATCGAAGGCGCCCACGCCGTGCGGCACGATCTGCCGGGTCGAGATCGAGTTGACGTTGTGCTGGATGATGAGCGAAGGAAAAATGGTCTGCATGCAGGCGGTGGGCACCGCTTCGGTGTCAAGGTTGCCGCCTTTCCACCAGGCCTCGGGCACTACGTCGAGAATGCGGTCGTCCTCAAGTTTCATGTTCTCCTTGAAGCTGGCCACGCCTTGAGTGACCGCGCTCTTGCCACCGCTGTTCTTGAAGCCGATCATCGCCGCATGGCGGCCGTGGCTGTCGGTGCGCATGTAGGACTGCTGGTCGGCGCGCCACAGCCCGAAGGTGACAAACCAGGTATGCAACAGGCCCGGATGATAGGGGTCCTTGATGTTTTCCTGCATCAATTTCCAGTTGCCCGGCACGCGTTGGCGCGAATAGCCCAGGATGGTCAGTTCGCGGCCGTCGAAGGCGCGCTCGAACCAGGGTTTGACTTCGCCCAGGTAGCTGTCGAAGTCTTCGACTGAATGGTCGAAGGAGGCAAAAACCACGCCGTTCTTGACCGCCACCTTGAGCTTGGTCAGGCCATGGTCTTCGAGCTTGAAATCGGCCGGCATGCCGCCATTGATCTTGCCGTCCTGGCGCACCCCGCGGCGGAACGGCAGGCCGATCAGGTTGCCCTTCAAGTCGTAGTTCCACTGGTGGTAGGGGCAGATGAAGTCGCGCCGATTGCCGAAGTTCTGTTCACAGAAGGCCACGCCGCGGTGCGCGCAATGGTTCTCGATCACGTTGATGGCGCCATCGGCGTCGCGCACCATGATCACCTGGCGTTCGCCGATGAAGGTGCGTTTGAAGTCACCGTGTTTGGGAATTTCGGCGGCCAGGCCGACGTAGCACCAATGGCCCTTGTAGAACAGGCGCTCTAATTCCTCACGGTACAAGGCCTCATCGGTATAGACGCGGTAAGGCACGCGCGAATCGCGTGCGGTGTGCCAGCTTAGCGGCGCTGGTTCAGCGAAACTGGATTCAGGAGCGTTCATCGCGGGTCTTTGCGTGCAGGACGGCACTGTTCATTGTCGTCGACAGATTAGCGGGGGAGCAGCCGCTGCAAGTATGACTTAAGTGACTAAAATCATTGAAGACAAAAGACCGTGAGCGTACGTATCCAAAGCGCATGGTCCGCGGCATTGCCCGATCCGGCAGTGCGTATCAGACCAGCATGACGATGTCGCTGTATTGCGCCAATACCGTGTCGGCAGTGACAAGCCGCAGTGGCTCGGCCATGGCCTGGGCGATCAGCAAGCGGTCGAAAGGGTCATTGTGATAGTGCGCGAGGCTGCTCACGCCGGCGGCATGCGTGGAGCGCACCGCAAGCTCGCGGAATCCGCTGCCTTCGATGGCACTCGCCAACGCATGCGGGTCCGCGTCGATTTTTCCCAGGCGGGCCTTGATGGCGACCTCCCAAATCGATACCGCCGAGACGAACACCTGGTCCGCCGATTCGAGGACGCGGCGGGCGGCGGGCTTCAAGAGCGGGGAGCCTGCAACCGCCCAAAGAAATATGTGGGTATCCAGCAATAGGCGCATCAGCGCCCCTCGAACCCGGCCAGCACGTCGTCGGGCAACGGCGCGTCGAAGTCCTTCGCGATTTTTACTTTGCCTTTGAGAACGCCGAATCTGATCCGCGGCGTCGGCTCATCCAGCCGGGTGATGCGGACCAGCGGTTTGCCGTTACGGCCGATCACCACGTCCTCGCCAGCGGCGGCGATGTCGACCAGTTGCGACAGCCGCGTCTTGGCTTCATAAATGTTGACGGGATCCATGGAGGACCTCCAAGAGAAAGTAGATCAAGTCTAGTCTGGTTGGATAGGATCTGGCAAGCGTCTGTCAGTGATGGTGTGGCGGGATGGTTGCAGGTTTGCGAATTGCGATTCCAGATGATCGGCTATTTGCCGTGAATGGTCGCGAATACGGTGCGCAGCCACTGGTTGCCGGGGTCGCGATGAAAGCGTTCGTGCCAGTAAAGCGCGATCGGAAAGCGCATCGCCTTGAGCGGTATCGGCTTGAACTCGATGGCGTGACTCGCGGCAAGGGTGCGGGCGAGCATTAGAGGCATCAGGCATACAAGATCG
>JAYVWK010000035.1:0-4045 GCA_043786185.1 Burkholderiales bacterium | reverse complement strand
CGGCTTCGACCACGCCTTGCGACCACAGCCAGATGCCGATCGCCGCTGTGCCGGTGAGCAGGATCGCGTTCATCAGCGACAGGCAAAACATGAACTGCGAGATCAGCTTCATGTGCGCACCGACCGCCGCCTGGTGCTGGTCGATCACTTCGCTCACATAGCTGTCTTCATCCCTGAGCCGCGCGAACAGCTTGACGGTGAGGATGTTGGTGTAACTGTCGACCACGCGCGCCATCACCAGCGAGCGCACCTCGGAGCTGGCCTTGGACAAATCGCGCATGCGCGGCACGAAGTAGCGCAGGAACGCCGCGTAGCCGGCGAACCACACCACCGTTGGCACCGCCAAGCGCCAGTCGACCATGCCCATCAGCACCAGCGCGCTGATGCCATAGACCGCGATGTACCAGACCGCACGAATCGCCGACATCACCGACTCGCGCAATGCCATGGCCGTCTGCATCACGCGGTTGGCAATGCGCCCGGCGAAGTCGTTCTGGAAGAACGGCAGGCCCTGGCGGATCACGTGCCAGTGGCTTTGCCAGCGGATCAGGCTGGTAACGCCGGGAATCAGCGCGTTCTGGCGGATCGCCACATCGACAAGCAGCACCAGCGGCCGCACGATCAACACCGCCACCAGCATGCCGGTAAGCAGAGGCGCCTGCGCCGCAAGGGCCGCCTTGCGGTCGGCCGCCTGCATTAGCGATACCAGCGCGCCGATGAACAGCGGGATCAAGGTATCGATCAGCGCCACCGCGAGGCTGGTGACGAACAGCGCCGCGTACCAACCCTTGGTTTGGCGGGCAAAATGCCAGTAAAACGCCAGCAACCCTTGCGGCGGCGCACCAGGCCCGGTTGTGGCGGTGCCTTGCACGCGCGATTGCAGATACTTGAACATGCCCCAAGCGTATCAGGAGAACGGCGGTGTATGCTCAAACTCGCCGCAAGCCCCCGCCACCCGTGGGTGGCAGCGGCGCTTTGCATTGAAAGGCTTCATCCCCCATGAATCTCGACCTCAGCGGCAAACTGGCCTTAGTCACCGGCTCCACCCGCGGCATCGGCTTGGCCAGCGCCATCGGCTTGGCGCGCATGGGGGCCGAGGTGATCGTCAATGGCCGGCAGGCCGGCGCGGTGACCGCAGCGCTGGCACGCATCCGTGGCGAGGTACCGGTGGCGCGCCTGCATGCGGTGCCGCTGGACCTGGGGAGCGCCGCCGGCTGCGCGGACCTGGTCAAGGAGTTTCCCGCTGTCGATATCCTGGTCAACAATCTCGGCATTTACGAATCCAAGCCGTTTTTCGAGCTCGAAGACGCCGACTGGGGCCGCATGTTCGAAGTCAACGTGATGAGCGGCGTGCGCCTCACCCGCCACTACCTGAAGGCCATGCTGGAAACCAAAGACTGGGGCCGGGTGGTATTCGTCTCCAGCGAATCGGGCATCTACATCCCGAAGGAAATGGTGCATTACGGGTTTTCGAAAGCGGCGCAGCTGGTGGTTGCGCGCGGGGCGGCGGAAATGACCAAGGGCACCAATGTCACCGTCAATTCGGTGCTGCCCGGACCGACCTGGGTCGAGGCGATGCCGGCACGCATGGAGGGGCGCGCCAAGGCCATGGGCATCAGTGCCGACGAAGTGGCGCGGCGCACCTTCACCGAGCGCCGGCCGGCTTCGCTGCTGCAGCGCTACGCCAGGCCCGAGGAAGTGGCCAACCTGATCTGCTATGTTTGCTCGCCGGCGTCCAGCGCCACCAACGGCGCGGCGCTGCGGGTGGACGGCGGCATCGTCACCAACCCCTTTTGAAACAGGTCGCGGATCATGAGCATGCCCGCATTGCAAAGCCAACTCCACACCGAATGCAGCATGGGCGACCTGCTGCTGCGTGCCATCGAACGCGGCGGCGACCGCGTTGCTTTCGTCTGCGAAGACCAAACCCTGACCTATCGCCAGATGGGCGCCCTGCTATCGCGCCTGGTACAGACGCTGACCGCGCGCGGCCTGCGCCACGGTGACGCGGTAGCGGCCTTGTCACCCAACCGGATCGAGGCGTTCCTGATCACCGCCGCCGCCTATGTGATGGGCCTGCGCAACACCTGGATGCATCCGCTGGCGTCGGAAGACGACCATGCCTACCTGCTGCAGGATTCGGGCGTGGGCACGCTGTTTTTCGACCCCGTCATGTTCGAAGGGCGGGCCCGGGCGCTGGGTGGACGTGTGGACTGCGTTAAGGATCTGCTTGGCCTGGGACCCAACGCCATCGCCGACGACATCCTGGCGCTGGCGCAACAGCATGCCTCCGCGCCGCTCGTCTCAAGCACCACGGCCGACGACATTTGCGTGCTGATCTACACCGGCGGTACCACCGGCAAGCCCAAGGGCGTGGTGCACACCCATCGCACCCACGTAAGCATGGTGATGGCCGAACTGTCCGACTGGGACTGGCCGCACGACATCCGTTTCCTGGCGATGACGCCGATCACCCACGGCGCCGGCGCCATGATCATGGCCGTGCTGATGCGCTCTGGCACCTATGTGATGGCCAAGGGCTTCGAGGCGCAACGCTTTTTCGACCTGGTGGCACAACACCGCATCAGCGCCACCTTCCTGGTGCCGACCATGATCTACGTGCTGCTCGATCACCCGGGATTGCCGCAGGCAGAGCTCGCTTCGCTGGAACTGATCATCTACGGCGCCGCGCCGATGGCGCCGGCGCGCCTGATCGAAGGCATGCGCGTGTTCGGGCCGGTATTCATGCAGCTCTATGGCCAGTCCGAAGCGCCCAACGCGGTCACCGCGCTGCGCAAGCGCGACCATGACCCAGAGCGCCATCCGCAACGCCTGGCCTCCTGCGGCCTGCCGATCTACAACAGCCAGGTGCGCCTGCTGGATGAGGCCGGGCGCGAAGCGGCCGCTGGCGAAGTAGGCGAAATCTGCGTGCGCGGGCCGCTGGTGATGCAGGGTTACTGGAACAAGCCGGAAGAGACTGCACGGGCGCTGCGCCACGGCTGGCTGTACACCGGCGATCTGGCGCGCCGTGACGCCGACGGTTACCTGTACATCGTCGGCCGCAGCAAGGACATGATCGTAAGCGGCGGCTTCAACGTATACCCGGCCGAGATCGAGGATGTGCTGACCGCGCACCCGGCGGTGGCCGCCGCCGGCGTGATCGGCGTGCCCGACCCGAAGTGGGGCGAGGCGGTCAAGGCGATCGTGGTGCTGCGTGCCGGCTTGGTGGCGACTGCCGAAGAGCTGACCGCGCGGGTGCGCGAGGCCAAGGGTGCGGTATACGCGCCCAAGAGCATCGACTTCGTCGACAGCCTGCCGGTCACCGGGCTGGGCAAGCCGGACAAGAAGGTATTGCGCGAACGTTACTGGCAGGGACGCGAACGCGGCGTGAATTGAGGCTGGCGGCGCCTGGAGGCTGGCGGCGCCTGGAGGCTGGCGACGCCGACAAGGGTGCATTGCACGCGGCTGCCAAGCTGCTCAACTCGCCGTTCTCATGGAATCCCGCGCATTCAACCGAGAGGATCACCCCAGACCATGCCACGCTACAGCGGAAGCTGCCATTGCGGCGCAGTGAAGTTCGAGATCGAGTCGGTGATCGACAAGGTCACGCAATGCAATTGCTCGATCTGCTCCAAGAAGGGCATCCTGCATCATCGCGTGCCGCCGGATCGATTTCACCTGATCGCGGGCGCTGACAAGCTCGTGAACTACAAGTTCGGCACCGGCATCGCCAGCCACTACTTCTGCAGCACGTGCGGCATCCACACCTTCACCCATCCGCGCTCGGCGCCGGAGCTCTTCACCGTGAATGTCCGCACGCTGGATGACTTCGACATGGCGCTTGCCGCACCCGCGGTCTTCGAATTCGACGGCCGCCATTGGGAAGCCAATGTCGCGAAGCTTGGGTAAGGGCGAAGACGGTCGCCGCTGAGCGAACACCGTGGCGGGCGCCGCAAGGGCAATGCGCTGAAAATCCGGACACCTGGGCGGTGTCGCACCTCGGCGACGACGCAGGCAGTCGATCAGCAAGCCGGCGGCGCAGTCG
>JAYVWK010000034.1:0-10342 GCA_043786185.1 Burkholderiales bacterium | reverse complement strand
GCCGGCACGCGCGCAAAGCGCATCATCACAACGAAGGCCGAGGCATAGTGCTCGCAAAAACCGCGCCGGGCGCCGAACATGAATTCGTCGACCGCGTTGTTGTCGAGCAGGGGCGGCTCCAGTGTGTAGAAAAACTCCTCGGTGCGGAAATGCCGCAGCGCACGCTCCACCAGTTGCCGAGGTGAGCCGCCCTCCAGCACCCAGCCGATCATCATTTCACGGGTACGCGGGTTGGCGCGGGCTGGTAATGTCAAATAGGGTTGAAGGTCTGCCCTTTCTTCGGTGGGGAGCGAGCGGAATCCCGGGTGCGAGCGCGCGCTGTAGCGCAGGCGGGTAGTCACCGGTCGGTCGGTCACCGGTTGCAGGTCGGCCGTGAGGCGCGCGTTGTCCGGCAGACGGGTCGGCATTTCGAGTGCGAACAGCCACGGCCGGTTCGAGGGTTCGAGCGTGACCTCGTAATCCACCGCCGGTCCCGCCGCCTCGAAGCGTGCCGGACGCATCGGGTTGGCGCTTTGCGTACGCCAGTTGCGGCCGTCGAATTGCGACAGTACCGGGCCGCGCCAGTAAAGGTCGGCGCCGCGCGGCGGCGCGCCCTCGAATGTCACGCGAAAGGCGATGCCATCGGAGAGCGAAAGCTGGGTGATGAGGCCCGGCGACATGCTGTCCGACAGCCCCGAGACGCCCACCTGCGCGTCTGTCGGCAAGCCCCACAAGGGCCCCTGGACGCGCGGAAACAGGACAAACAGGATCAGCATCATCGGCAAGGCCTGGGCGATGATGATGGTGGCCAGGCGGGTCTGGCGCAGGAATGGCATTTCCCCGGCGTCGCGGTTGGCGGCAATCAGCGCCGAGGTGATCAACACGAGCGCGACTAACATCAGGGCGGCGGTGCCGATCGACTGCGAGTAGAAGAAGTTGGTCAGGATCAGGAAGTAAGAGAGGAAGATCGCCACCACCGCATCGCGCCGGGTGCGGGTTTCCAGGAGTTTCAACGACAGCAGCACGCACACGAAGGTGACGCCGGCGTCGCGGCCGAACAGCGTGCGATGGGTATAGATGGTCGCACCCAGCGCCAGCAGCATCAGGGTCAGCAGAATAAAGCGCGATGGCAGGCGCGCCGGTCCACGCGTGGTACGCCAGGTGATCAGTGCGCGCCACCCGAACATGGCTCCGGCGAAGAGTGCGCACCAGAGCGGCAAATGCGATAAATGGGGTGCCAGCACCGGGATCAGGGCAAACAGCAGGGTGAGTATGGTGCTGCGGCCGGCCGGCAGGTCCTGCGACTGCGGGGCTGCTGCCGGCTTCGCGCGCGTACCTGCAAACAGCCGTGGGAAGCGCCAGCGCATGTCAGGCCTCGCGCGGTGCTTCGAACAAGGCCAGCGCCTCAAGGCAGGCCAGGCGCTGCACCGCGCCGTGCGCCGGGCCCAGAACCTGGTGGCCCAGGCGCAGCGTGTAGGTCAGCCCCTGCGCATCCGCATCCAGCACCCAGCGCGTGAGTTGCGACAGGCGCGCTTCGAGGCGCTGATGATCGGGCAACAAATCGAGGTCGAACACCACTTCGGCTGCCGCGGTGCCCAGAAAATGCTTGGTCTGCAGCGCCGCGCCGGTTTCCAGTGCCGCTGCTGCCGCCTTCCAGGCGATATGGCGCGGGCTGTCGGTATTGAGGTATTGACGCAGGCCGCCGAAATCGTCGGTGCCGCTGCCGCGCGGCACGCCTTCACCGCTGACTTCGGCGGCGGTGGGCGGGGGCGCATCACCACTGGCCGGGGCCGGATAAACCAGGCAGCGCAGCGCCGGCTGCCAGTAACTCCACGCGCGAAACAGGCCCAGCGGGTAACGCGTCTCCAGGGTGATGCGTGGTGCATCGAGCCAGCCGCGCGCTGCTGTCGGCAGCGTCGTCGCGCAAGCCAGGGCGGTTTGCGCCGGCACGTCCTGCACGGTAGCTGCATGCGCGGTCTTGAGCCAGACGGCGGCGCGCTCGATGTCACGCCGATTGTCGAGCATGAGCTCGAATACCGCATCCATGCCCGCGAACACCGGTTCGGCACGCAGCGGGCGCATCACCAGGTGTACCTGGTTGCGAAAGGTATGCAGCATCGCCACTAGACCGGCTGAGGCCAGGAAAAAGGTCAGCACGAAGCCGAGAGCCAGGTCGTAGTTGATCGACGCGGCAAGGAACGCTACGAGCGAGAACGCGAAAAAGAAACCATGGCGGGTGGGAAAAATGAACACGCGTCGCTGGTTCAGCAAGATCTCGCCGGTTTCCGCTCCGCGCGGCTGAAACACCCATGCGGAAAGGCGCGCGAAGCGTTCGCGGCGCTGGGCGGCTAGCGCGGCCATGTCGGTACCCCCAGGCGCATGCTTGAAGTGCGCCCGGCGGGCAGCCGGGCGGGCGCGTTCATTGAAGGACCCTCTTGTCACTGCGTGACATCCTCCCCGCGGGAGGCGCATTGCTCAATTCGGCGCTCCTTGCGGGCGGCCGGGCGAGAGCGCTCATGGCAGGGGCACCGACTTGAGCCATTGGTCCAGCGTCGCCGCGGCGCCGGCGCGCCCAACGGCCTGCACGGGTTTCAATCGATGTCCGGCGACCGCCGGCAGGATCGCCTGTACGTCCTCGGGCAGCACCGCGTCGCGCCCCGCCACGAAGGCCCAGGCGCGCGCCGCTGCCAACAGGCCCAGGCCGGCGCGCGGGCTCAAGCCCGCGACGAATTGCGGCGCTGTGCGCGAGGCTTCGATCAGCGCCTGCAGGTAATCGATGAGTGCCGGTGCCACGTGCAGGCGCGCGGCTTCATCCTGCAGGGACTGGAACTCAGGCACGCTCATGCCGGCGGTGGCGCGCGCGGCGATGGCGCGCCGATCTTGCCCGGTCAGGAGTTCACGCTCGGCCGCATGGTCCGGGTAGCCCAGCGCGATGCGCATCAGGAAGCGGTCCAGTTGCGACTCGGGCAAGGCGAAGGTACCCACCTGGTACGAGGGGTTCTGCGTTGCGATCACGAAAAACGGCTGCGGCAGCGGGTGCGATGCCGCGTCGAGCGTGACCTGCTGCTCCTCCATCGCCTCCAGCAGCGCGCTTTGCGTCTTGGGCGTGGCGCGATTGACCTCGTCGGCCAGTACGAACTGGGCGAAGATCGGCCCGGGATGAAACTTGAACGTGCCCGATTCGCGGTCGTATATCGAGGCGCCCAGCACATCGGCGGGCAGCAGGTCGCTGGTGAACTGGATGCGCTGGAACTTGAGCCCGAGTGAGCGCGCCAGCGCGTGCGCCAGCGTGGTTTTGCCGACGCCCGGCACATCCTCGATCAGCAGGTGGCCTCGCGCCAGCATGCAGGCCACCGCTAGATGCAGCTGGCGATCCTTGCCCAGGATGATGCGGTTGAGCTGCGTGATCAGGGGTTGCAGACGGGAAAGGGTGGGCAGGGGCATGGATCCGGGGCAGGCAAGAATCAGACGAGTATCAGACGAGTATCAGGCGGGGGCGTGACGAGAGCGCAGGCAAGGCGCGCAAAGGAAAGTGCGCAAACGGCGAAGCAGGTGCGCGTCGGCGCTGTTGCGTCGCCATCGCAAAACACCGATGATAACAACCCCGTCCAGCCGCTCAACAGCATGACCACCGCCTACATCACCCACGCCGACTGCCTGCGCCACGACATGGGTGGTGGTCATCCCGAATGCCCCGAGCGCCTGATCGCGGTGGGCGCGCACATGCGTCTTTCCGGCCTGCTGCCCCGCCTTGACAGCCATGACGCTCCGCTGGCCACCGCCGCCGACCTGATGCGGGTGCATAGCGCGCGCTATGTCGAGCGGGTGTTCGCCCAGGCGCCATCCGCCGGGCTCTTGCAACTCGATCCGGATACCGCCATGAACCCGTACAGTATGCAGGCGGCACTGCGCGCCGCCGGCGCCGGCCTCCTGGCCGTCGATCTGGTGATGGATGGCCGTGCCCGCAACGCATTTTGCGCGGTGCGGCCTTGCGGCCACCACGCCACGCGCGAACGCTCGATGGGTTTTTGCATCTTCAACAACATCGCCGTGGCGGCCGCCTATGCGCTCGATCGGCATGGCATCGAGCGGGTCGCGGTGATCGACTTCGACGTGCATCACGGCAACGGCACCGAAGACATGTTCGGCCAGGGCGCGTGGTTGGACCGGGTGTTGATGGCGGGTATCTTCCAGCATCCCTTCTATCCGTATTCGGGGAGTGACAATCCGGCGCCCAACATGTTCAACATACCACTCCGCCAGGGCAGTGACGGTGCGGCGATGCGGCGTGCGGTGGAGCAAATCTGGCTGCCCGCGCTGGAGCGCTTTCGCCCGCAGCTGATCCTGATTTCAGCCGGCTTCGATGCACACCGCGACGATTTGCTGGGTGGCTTGGCGCTGGTCGAGGCGGACTATGCCTGGATGACCGGCGAACTGATGAAGGTTGCCGAACGCCACTCCAATGGGCGGGTGGTGTCGATGCTGGAGGGCGGCTATGACCTGGCGGCGCTGGGCCGCAGTGCGGTGGCGCATGTGGATCGGCTGATGGCCGCGTGAAGGGTTGCGGGAAGAGCCGCGCAGGGCATCAATCGCGTTGGTGTGAGACGCGATATCAATAGCGCAGGCCTTTTGGCCCATGGTGCGAACGCACTATTGCGGCATCTACGACATTTGCTTGAGCATCCATGTAGTCCGAATGATCGACTGCAGGTGGAGTTTTTGTCACTACGCTGTCATTTCGGACGCGTAGCTTCCTTGAGAAAAGGCGGTGTACAACGTTCAAGCGTGCACTCAAAGAGTAGCGGCCTTGCTTGCTGTCCCCCCCCATTGTTCCAACATAGCAAAAGAGGTCTTGCGACATGATGGGAAACTGGTCGGATCTTTGGCACAAACGTCGCATAGCGAGGTTCATGGGGCGCGTTGCTTGGTCCGTGCAGTTGCTCACCGCTTTTGTGTTGAGTCTCATCGGCTCCTTTGCAAACAGCTCACCACAAACTTTTTGGATCCAAGATCAAGGGTTCTACGGTCAGAGCGTTGCGGAAGCCTGCCAAAAGCAAGTTAGCTTCCTTGCTTCGGACCCAAGTCATGTTTTCCATAATTGCATTTACGTGGGTAGCAACATTTGGGCGACCGACCCCCCGAGGGGTAGCTGCAATTTCGTGGGTGGTCCCGGCGTTTGCAATACGAGCCTGATTTCGTATGTGACGTGGAAGTGTATCGGCGTTGAGAACCGCAGCACGCTTAGCTGCGCATGCCCCGCCGGAACCTTTTTCGATGCCAGCGCAGGCAACGATGGCCTTTCATACGATGCACGGGGCAACTGCGGCTGTATCGTCCTCCCGCCTTGGGTGCGACGCCAAGTCGGTGCGAGCGGTGACCCTGAGCTGAGAGTCATTCCATGAGGTGGCTTGCATGGTTGATGGGCATCTGCGCCGTCGCGTTTTCGTCATTCGCGTTCTGCCAAGGGACGTCGTTTCGGGACTTGGGCACAGATGCGACCAAGCTCAAAGCCCGCACGCAAGGTATGGATGTTTCGGTGATTCTGTCAACACGGTCAATTCGCACGAAAGCTTTGCTCGGCGAACGTTTCGTTGAAGGGCAGTATCCAGAAATCGTTCGGACAGTGACTGAGCTGAAGATCTTTGTAGAAGGGCAACGCCTCTTTGTTCCACGATCTACTTTTGCTGATCTAGTCGACGTTCGCAAGGCGGACATCACGTTTGTCGCAAGACGTGGCGTGCTTCGTATTCAAGGTGGCGACGCATCGGAGGCGTTTGAGGTCAAGATTGAATTCGACAAGAGCGCGGTCAGGCGCAGAGCTCTTTTCGATTCGATGAATCCCAAAACTCCTCTGCAAGAGACAAACTACTATTTGAGAGTATTGGCTGATCGACCATAGATTCATGATTACGACCGGCATTGTGATTTCAGGAAAGGGTGGTATGTGCAATCAGACCCCATCGGGCTTGCTGGCGGGATCAATACCTACACCTATGTCAACGGGAACCCGATTTCGTATGTCGACCCGACCGGGGAGATTGCGTTTATCCCAGTCGTAGTTGGCATTGGCGTGGGGTACGCCTTTGACTACGCCCTTGAGAAGTACAAGAAGGCGCACTGCACATGCCAAGACACGCCGGCTGGCCCGGCGGGCAATGCGGCAGCCGGTGGCGCCGTTGGGGGGGCTGGCCCGTTTACGAGTAAACCGAGAGGCGGCATTGCTGGCGGTGGACCTTCGGGCACGGCGACTTCCACGTTTAGCTAGATGAATCATGCGGCGGCAAGTCGCGGCTTGTACTCGGTAGCGACGCGGAACGGGCTTACCAAGGTTTTGCGAAAGTTGCCGTATGCCGGTGTGGCCTTGGCCGCCTATGAGCTATACGACGCCTTCTCCTGCGATTGATGGCAAGCCAACTGTCGATCGAACTGCGCGAGTACCTCAAGCGCTGCGGCCTGTCGGAAAGCAAGGTCGCGCAATGCAGCGGCAGCACGCGCATGTATCACGATCTTGGTCTCTACGGCGATATCGCGGAGGCCTACATAGGCGTGTTGACTGAGCACTATCACGTCGACCTGAGCGGCTTCGAGTTCGAGAAGTTCTTCCCGCCCGAGTTCGCGGGGAAGAACATGATCACTCGTGCATTGCTTTGGATCGTGCCCTTGGCTGGCAACGCGGCCAGGCAGCGCAGCGAGCGCTTGCCGCTTACGTTGGACATGATTGATCGCGCGATACGCAGCAAGAGTTGGGAGCGTGGGGTCGCCAACCCCTGAAGCGTTGGGGAAAGGGGGCGAATTGAAATTCCCTGTGGCGAGAGTTCCGTGCCCAAATAGTCTTTAGAAGAATAAAGATTCTCCACCGCAACGCCGGCCATGCGGGCGTTGCAGTTTGCAGCCGGGTTGCGCGACGCTGGTGATGCGCTATTTCTTCGCGAGCGTCTCGTCCGGGATGACAAACCCGATAGGCCGCTTCTTCGGATCGGGCGGCGCCAGCAGTTGGCGCATCGAATTGATCAGCCCGGTGATCGCCTGATCGTGCGAATCGACCTTGCGCTCCAGGCGCTTCATCTTCGAAGCCAGTTCCTTGTTGCCGGCGACCAGGTTGCGCAGCTCGATGAACGCGCGCATCACCTGGACGCTGATCTCGGTGGCGCGGGCGCTGTTCAACACCATCGCCGCCATGATCGCGCCGTGCTCGGTGAAGGCCTGCGGCGCGTAACGACGGCCGCCGTGGCTGGCGCCCTTCAAACTTGAGGTCGCAAATTGCGACCTCAAGTTGGCGAACTCCGCCTCGTTCAACTGGAACATGAAGTCTTCCGGAAAGCGCGCCAGATTGCGCTTGACCTGCTCGTTGAAACGCTTGGTCGTGACGCCATAGAACGCCGCCAGGTCGGCATCGAGCAGCACGCGCTTGCCGCGCACGATCAGGATGCGCTGGGCGATCTCCTCGATCGACAGAGGCACGGTTGCCGGCAGGGTGCTCATGGTCGCCCTATTCGGGGTTGCCCATTCTTTCAAATTCGTGGCGCACCGCCTGTTCCACCGCTTCACGCAGGGCTTGCTTGACTGATGCGGTCATGCCGGCCTGGATGCCGTACAAGGCCGCCTCCACCACGCCGGGCACGATCGCTTCGAGTCGCTGATCCAGCAGGCGGTCAAGACGCGCCGCGATCGCTTCGAAAAGGCGGGTCTCGATCTCCGAACGCGTCTCGGGCGCAGGGTCACTGTCCGCTGGCGGCGCGGTCTTTGCCGCAGGCTCAGCCACGACGGGCGTCGGTTGCGGCTGCGGCTTGAGAGCTGCAAGCAACTCTACCGGGGGCAGCTTATGTATCGCCGCATAGCGCGCGGCATAGCGCTCGGCATAGGAAGTCTCATGTTCCGGCAGTCGCTGTGGCGGCGCTTGCGGCTCGCTGCCTGAATTGACAGGGGCTGCCTGCCGTGTCTCGGCCGGCGATTCCGGCGATGCCTCGAACAGCGCCGCGTTGGACGCCTCCGGCACCAGCGCATGCGCGGGCGCAACCGGCTCCTCGGCGATGCTGTCGGCGACTGGGGCGGGCTTAAGATCGGGTGGTGGTTCGCCCGGCTCGTGTGGCTCCGGTTCAGTCAACTCGGGTGACTGTGCTTCTGCCGAATCGTTGGGCGCTGGTTCGGTCGGCAGCGCATGCGGCGCTTCAGCAGGGGACTCGGCGAGGCTGGCGACGATGCTGGTTGGCGACGGCTGGAAAACGGGCACGAATCCCCGCTCGGCTTCGAGTTCCGGAAACATCGCCAGTGAAGGCGGACCGCCGATGTCGCCTTCGTCTTCGGTTTCGAGCGACGCCGTATCGATCTCGGGCAGCAGGGCTGCATCGACCACTTCGGTCAAGACCGGAATGCCGTCATCCGGAAAGTGGCCGGCCATAGCCGGCGTATCAGGTTCGGACATCCAGGTCGTGACGGTCGATTTCGTAGCCGCGGTCGCGGTAGAACTTGAAGCGTTCGCGCGCACGCAGGCGATCGTCGGGATCGTCGCGACTGACGATCTCGATCAAGCGGTCGAAGCGGCTGAACAGCGTCGGGCGCTGATTGTCGAGATTCATCAGGATCTCGTGGTGCGGCATGGCCTCCGGGTCGCCGGTGAGCAGAATCGGGGTCTGGTCGGCATGGCCGTCGGTGGCCAGGCAGTGCGGCACGAAGCCCGTGCCGGGTGTGGTCCACAGCAGGCTGTCAATCGCGTTCAGGGTGCCACGATCACTGGCATAAATCAAAAGCTTGCGGCGACTGGCCAGCGCCTTAGCCGCAAGCACGCGCGCGGTGCTCAGCTTGTCGGGTGCGTTGAAGTAAAACGTGATCTCCGTCATGGTGGCCGGATCGGGGCTGCGGAAGTCAGCTAAGCGTTGGCTCTGCGAGCGCGGACCGGGCCGGCAAGCCCCGCTTAATCATCGACGCGTCCGAGCAGGAAATGCGTGAGCATCGATACCGGCCGGCCGGTCGAGCCCTTGGCCGCCCCGCTTTTCCAGGCGGTGCCGGCGATGTCCAGGTGCGCCCATTCGAACTTGCGCGCGAACCGGGAAAGGAAACAGGCGGCGGTGACGCTGCCCGCAGGCCGCCCGCCGATGTTTGCCATGTCGGCGAAATTCGATTTCAGTTGCTCCTGGTAGTCATCCCACAAAGGCATGTGCCAGGCACGGTCGTGCGCGTCGTCGCCGGCGGCCAGCAGTTCACGCGCCAGGCCATCGTTGTTGCTGTAAAGGCCGGTGGCGACATGCCCAAGCGCCACCACGCAGGCACCGGTCAGGGTGGCGACATCGATCACGCATGCGGGCTCGTAGCGTTCGGCATAAGTGAGCGCGTCACAAAGGATGAGTCGGCCTTCGGCATCGGTGTTGAGTACTTCGATGGTCTGCCCGGACATGCTGGTGACGATGTCGCCGGGTTTGGTGGCCGCGCCGCCCGGCATGTTTTCGGTGCTTGGAACCAGCGCCACGATGTTGAGTGGCAACTTCAAGGCGGCTGCCGCCTGCATCGCGCCGATCACCGAGGCCGCGCCGCACATGTCGAACTTCATCTCGTCCATGCCTTCGCCGCCTTTCAGCGAAATGCCGCCGGTATCGAAGGTGATGCCCTTGCCTATCAACACCACCGGCTTGGCGCCCGCCTTGCCGCCCATGTGTTCGAGAATGATGAACTTGGGCGCTTGGCGCGAACCGTTGGCCACCGACAGGAACGAGCCCATCTTGAGTGCTTCGCAATCGCTGCGTTCCAGCACTTCGCACTTGAGGCCGACACCCTTGGCCATTTCCCGGGCACGCTCGGCCAGATAGGTGGGCGTGCACACGTTGCCGGGCAGATTGCCCAGGTCTTTGGCCAGGGAGACGGCCTGGCCGATGGCCTCGCCTTCGCGCATGGCGGCTTCGGCAGGTCCGAGTTCGTTGCGCCGCTCGACCATCAGGGTGAGCTTGCGCACCGGACGACGCACTTCGTCCTTCTTGCTTTTCATGCTGTCGAAACGGTAGACCGTGTCGATCGCCGTCAGCGTGGCCTGTCGGACACGCCAGGCGACATCGCGTTTGCGCACCGGAACTTCGGTCAGGTAGATCGAACCGTCGAAAGCACCGGTTTCGTCGAGCGTCTTGACTGCTGCGCGCACCGCTTCGCGGTATTCGCGCTCGCGGAAATCCTTTTCACGGCCCAGTCCGACCAGCAGCACGCGGTCTCCCAGAAGGCCGGGAACATTGTGCAATAGCAAGGTGCGCCCGGACTTGCCTTCCATGTCGCCGCGCCGCACGATGTCTGAAAGATAGCCCTTGCTCGCCGTGTCGATCAGTTCGGCCGGGCCGGTGAGCTTGCGCGGCTCGAACACGCCGACAACGATGCAGGCGCTACG
>JAYVWK010000033.1:0-6380 GCA_043786185.1 Burkholderiales bacterium | reverse complement strand
ACGATGACGCGCTCGACCGAGGTCGGCAACTCGACCGAAATAGCGCGGTCGTTGTAGATGGTCAGTTCGCACCTCATGCCGTCCTCCAAGTAATTGAGGGCGTCGCCCAGGCTTTCGCCCTCGACTTCGAACTGGTTGTAGTCGGCATCCATGAACACATACAGCGGATCGGCAAAATAGGAATAGGTGACGTCCTTCTTTTCCAGCTGCACCGTCTCGAACTTGTCGTCGGCCTTGTAGACCGATTCGGTGCCGGTGCCGGTCAGGAGGTTCTTGAGCTTCATCTTGACCACCGAAGCGTTGCGGCCCGACTTGCTGTACTCGGCTTTGAGCACGACCATGGCATCGCTGCCGACCATCACAACGTTGCCCGCGCGGACCTCCTGTGCAATTTTCATGAATGATCTTTCAAGAGCTGGAAGAGGAATCGGGAGCCCAATGCACGCGAATCCGCTGCGCATCCCCCGCAGCTTCCGTTATAAAAAGCTCTCTATTTTAACTCGTTCGCCGCGACCTTTCCAGCAAATTCAACAAGTTGCGCCGCCAGATCGCGCGCTTCGGCCAGTTTCCAGGTCCATTCCTCGGCATGCAGGCGCAATGCCGACTGATTCGCCGCGAAGCCGCGCCAGACTTCTTCGAACGTCAATGGGGCCGCGGGATTGACCGCCACGTCGGCAGTTTCGCCGCCGTGCACCTCGCTAGCCACTTCCAGCCCGTTCCACAAGGCCATGAAACGCTCCACTGATTGGCGCCGCGGTTCATGCAGTCCGTGGCAATAGCGGCGCAGGAATTCGGCCAGCTTGGCCGCATGCGCCTGTTCGTTTTGCGGGTAGATCTGCCATACCAGCGGCCGACCCGCCCACTGGGCACGCACGAACGAGTCTTCGCCGCGCACGAAATTGAGGTCGCAACCCCACAGCAGACGGTCGTAGTCGGGCTGTTCGACAAACGGCACGATCGAGGCCGCCACATTGCCCAGCGATCCCTGCGCACCGACCGCATCGGCCATGCCGAACCAGTCCGCTACCATCATCGATGAAGGCCCGCGCGGCACGATCAGGCGCACCGGATGCGGATGCGCCGAAAGACCTGTAAGGAGAGCGTGTACCGGTGCCTTGGGATAGGAAAACAGTGAAACGCGCCATTCGTTGCGCACCTTGGAAGGTACGCCGATGCGCTGCCAGAACGCAGCTTGCATGGCCGGATTGGCCTGATACGCGTCGCGTGCTTCGAACAGCCCGCGCTCACGCAACAGGCCGCCGGTGCCGGCTGCAAAGCCGGGGAAAAAGAAGTGTCGATCAAGGCCCAGTTGCGGATGCGGCGACGGCATGCCGTGGCACCCCGCGACCCATTCCTCGGCACTCAGGTATTCCAGAATGATCCACGCCGGCCGATCGCCGGCGGCCGCGTTGGCCACCATCGAGGCACAATACGCTTCGGGCAGTGTGCAAGCGAAACCTTCGATGACCACATCCGCCGGCCGCGCACTGCCGGCGCTTAAGTCCCAGCGCCGAATCTCGACGCCTTGCGTGGTCTGCGCATCGACATCCGCGTCGACCGCAGGGCACAAGCGTTCGAGACTCTCGAGATCATCCACCCACAGGCGCACGGCGCGGCGGTGCTCGGCGGCCAGCTGGCGCGCCAGACGCCAGGTCACGCCGACATCGCCGTAGTTGTCGATCACCTTGCAGAAAATGTCCCAACGCTTGGATGGCAATTCGGTCTCCAGATACCACTCGTGCTTAAATATTGTATGAGTTCACAACCAGCGCCGGAAAAATCCGGAGCTCGCTTCTTCGCGCGCCGCGCCACCCGCCGCGAGTCGCTGCTGTTCGTGTTGCCGGCGCTTACGATCATCGCCGCCGCATTCTGGCTCACCTTCCGCTTCGTGCAACCTGCGCCGCCCCGCTCGCTTGCCATGAGTACCGGTGCCGCGGACGGTGCCTATCATCGTTTCGCCCTCAAATACCAACAGATTCTCGCACGCGACGGCGTCACCCTTCTACTGAAGCCTTCCGCCGGCTCGGTGGAAAACTTGAAACGCCTCAAGGACGACGAAGCCGGCATCGACGTCAGCTTCGTGCAGGGCGGACTGGGCCTCTTGACACTCACGCCGCCGGCACAGCCTCCCGAGGAAACCCGTGTAGTGTCCTTGGCCAATCTGTTCCAGGAGCCGGTGTGGGTGTTCTACCGCTCCAAATCCGAGCTGACCCGGCTCACCGAACTGGCGCCCTTCAAGCTGGCAATCGGCCAGACAGGCTCAGGCACCCGCAAAGTGGCGCTCGACATGCTGGGTGCACACGGCATCGACGAGAAGAGCGGCAATCTCAAGGAATTGGGCGGTGGCGCCGCAGTAGACGCGTTGCTGGCCGGGAATATCGATGCCATCTTCATCATCGCCGCGCCCGAAGCGCCTGTGATCAAGCGCCTGCTCGACAGCGCCGGCATCAAGTTGCTTGACCTCGACAATACCCCGGCCCTGTCGCGCCGCTTCCCCTATCTGAAACCGGCCGTCCTGGCACAGGGCGTATTCGATCTCAAGGCCAATCTGCCGCAGCGCGATGTACGCATGGTCGCCACCCAGGCCAATCTGGTGATTCGTGAAGACCTGCACCCGGCGCTCGCCTACCTGCTGCTCGAAGCCGCGGTGGAAGTTCACGGCACCCCGGGCCTGTTTCACCAGCCCGGCGAGTATCCGACGCCGCTTGCGACCGACTGGCCGCTGGCCGACGAAGCCAAGCGCTATTTCAAGTCCGGGCGCCCTTTCCTGCAGCGTTACCTGCCGTTCTGGCTGGCCAATTTCGTCGAACGCATGCTGGTGCTGCTGGTACCGATCATCGCCGTGGTAGTCCCTTTGGTGAAATGGCTGCCCTCGCTGTTTTCGTGGCGCCAGAACGCGCGCGTCAACCGCTGGTATGGCGAACTCAAGTTCCTTGAGCGCGACGTCGACCTTAAGGCTGTCGAGGGCAACGAACTGGCGAAGATCATGGTGCGCCTCGACCGTATCGAGAGTGACGCAGCGCACCTATCTGTGCCCCTGGCCTTTTCCGACCGCGTGTATACGCTGCGCCAGCACGTGCACTATGTGCGTGGCCGCCTGCAGGCGTTAACGAGACCGGGCGAAAGGGCCGCCGCCGACGAGAGGCAAGCGGGCTCGAAAGCTTAGCTCGTCGCCCGCACGTAGCGCTGGTGTCCGGCAGGCAGGGCCGAGGCGATCCGCCGCGACGGCCTGCCTGAATCAGGCGCATCCGACACACTTGCGACGCCGGCCGCAACCCGGTGTCGGCGCCCGCCTCCGAGATTCTCCCTTTCTGTTATTTTTCGCTCCTTACACTGAATGAAACGCCCCCATGGATCACCCCGCGCCGCAAACCATCCTCCTCAAGGACTACACGCCTCCGGCTTATCTTGTCGATACCGTTGAGTTGCGGTTCGAACTCGATCCCAAAGCCACACTGGTCACCTCGACTTTCAAGGTGCGCAGGAACCCGGCGCACCTGGGCGCTGCGGTGATGCCACTGGACGGGCGCGAACTCGAACTGGTCAGCGTGCGGGTCGACGGCCAGGTCATGCGCGCCGGTGACTTCGAACACACAAGCGAAGCGCTGACCCTGAGCGACTTAGGCGAGAGCGCGAGCATCGAAATCACCACGCGCATCCGGCCTGCCAGGAACCTTTCGTTCATGGGGCTTTATTGTTCGAACGGAAATTTCTTCACCCAGTGTGAAGCGGAAGGCTTTCGCAAGATCACCTATTTTCCGGACCGCCCCGACGTCATGGCCAAGTACCGGGTGACCATGGTTGGTAAGCGCGATATGGTGCCGGTGCTGTTGTCGAACGGCAATTGCGTTTCCTCCCGTGACCTGGGTGACGGTCGCCACGAGGCAGTATGGGTCGATCCGTTCGCCAAGCCTTCCTACCTGTTCGCACTGGTAGCCGGCCGCTTCGCCTGCCACGAGGAGACCATCAGAACAGCCTCCGGAAAGAAGAAGCTGCTGCAGATCTATGTCGAACCGAAGGACGCCGACAAAACCGCACATGCGATGGAGTCGCTGAAGAAGTCGATCCGCTGGGACGAGAAGCGCTTCGGCCTGGAACTCGATCTCGACCAGTACATGATCGTAGCCGTCGGCGATTTCAACATGGGGGCGATGGAGAACAAGGGCCTCAACGTCTTCAACACCAAATACGTGCTGGCCAATTCAAGCACGGCGACCGATGCCGACTACGACGGCATCGAATCGGTGATCGCCCATGAGTACTTCCACAACTGGACCGGCAACCGCGTCACCTGCCGCGACTGGTTCCAGCTTTCCCTCAAGGAAGGCCTGACGGTGTTTCGCGATCAGGAGTTTTCGATGGACATGGCCGGCTCCGCTTCAGGGCGGGCGGTCAAGCGCATCGGCGATGTGCGCCTCTTGCGCAGCGCACAGTTCCCAGAGGACGCCGGCCCGATGGCGCATCCGGTAAGGCCGGACTCCTACATCGAGATCAACAATTTCTACACTGTCACGATCTACGAAAAGGGCGCCGAGGTGGTACGCATGTATCAGACCATGTTCGGACGCGCAGGCTTCCGCCGCGGCATGGACCTTTACTTCAAGCGGCATGACGGCATGGCCGTTACCTGCGACGACTTTTTCGCCGCCATGGCGGACGCCAACCCGGGCATGCTGTCCGCCCCGGAACGCGCACAATGGTTCAACTGGTACGGCCAGGCCGGCACGCCGCGCCTGACGGTGAGCGACCAATACGACGCCCGCGAGCGTACCTACACACTGCGGGTCAGGCAAAGCTGTCCGCCCACGGCCGGTCAGGAAAGCAAGAAGCCGTTCGTGGTGCCGCTCGCGCTGGGACTCCTCGGTGCGAAAGGCGCAGCCTTGCCGCTGCATCTGGCAGGCGAGGCGCGCCCGCGCGGAATTAAGGCAAACGTTCTGGTTTCCGGCGCGGATAACGTTTTTGTCTTCACCAACGTGGCGGCGCGCCCGGTGCCGTCCCTGTTGCGCGGCTTCTCCGCCCCGGTCATCCTCGAATATGACTACAGCGACACCGCCCTGACCCTCTTGATGGCGCATGACAGCGATGCCTTCAATCGCTGGGAAGCCGGTCAGCGCCTGTTTCTGCGTTTGCTTACAACACTGACGCAAAAAGTCAGGGCCGGCCAGTCGCTGGCGATTCCCGCGGCCGTGACCGCCGCATTCAAGCGAATATTGTCCGCTTCCGCCCTTGACCCGGCATTCAAGGCAGAGGCACTGGCGCTGCCCAGCGAGACCTATATCGCGGAACAGTTCCACGAGGTTGATCCGGGTGCGATCCACGTCGCCCGCGTGTTTGTACGACGCACACTGGCACGGGCAGCCGCGACTGAATTACGCCGGGTGTGGCAGGCAAGCGAGGTCAAGGGCAAGTACTCGCCCGACTCGGCAGCGGCTGGCCGGCGTTCGCTGCAAGGCCTGGCACTTGGCTACCTGCTCGAACTCGATGATGCCCCGATGCGCCGCGCCGCGTTCGCGGCCCTGCATGCCGCCGGCAACATGACAGACCGCATCAACGCAATCGGCGCCCTTATGCTGCACGACTCGCCCGAACGATGCGAAGCTCTGGAAGCATTTCACCAGCAGTTCCACGACGACGCGCTGGTGATGGACAAATGGCTCGCGTTGCAAGCAGGCGCACGTACCGGCACCGGCGGCACCTCAACGCTTGAGACCGTGCGCGGATTGATGACGCATCCCGCGTTTTCCATCAAAAATCCGAACAAGGCTCGCGCACTGATCGGCACCTTCTGCCACGGCAATCCGGCCTGCTTTCACGCAAGCGACGGCAGCGGCTACGATTTCTGGACCGAACGCGTGATCGAGATCGATGCCTTCAATCCACAGGTCGCAGCGCGCCTGGCGCGCGCGGCCTCCACCTGGCGCAAGCTGGAACCGCAGCGACGCGAACTGCTGCACGCCCGACTGCTGCAGATCGCAGGCCATGCGGCCCTGTCCAAAGATACGCGCGAAGTGGTGCAGAAGACCCTTGCCTGAGCCGGTTCGCTGCGCGCGACCGCGCGGCGAAACGGCGTATCGCACGCCAACCCATATAAAACACATTCAGATGATCGAGAAAGTCCTGGCGAACTTGAGTGTCAAGCGCGTGCAAGCAGCGCTCGTAGCGGCAGGAATCGATGCCGACATCATCATCACTGAGGAAGCAACCCCTTCTTCGCAGGCGGCCGCCGACAAACATGGTTGCGCAGTTGCGCAGATCGCAAAATCGGTGATTTTTCGCGCCACTCTCTCGGACCAGGTCGTGCTGGTGATCACCAGCGGCGCCAATCGGGTTGACGAAGGCCGCATCACCCTGGCCATAGGCGAGCCGATCGGCCGCGCCGA
>JAYVWK010000032.1:0-8864 GCA_043786185.1 Burkholderiales bacterium | reverse complement strand
GTCGCCGACGATCAAGGCGAGTCTGGCATTGATCTTCCGCAGATGCGGGGTATCGACATCGCCAATCCCCCGGATGATCGGCCGCAGGGCGCCGAAGATAGTTTTCGGATGCTCGCCATTCGGCCACAGGAGTTCAAGTTCATCCTCGGGGATGAACATGCTGGTGAGATTGGCCTGCGGGTCGAGGTCGACAGCCAGCACAGTCTCGTTGCGATCCGCCAGCATGCACGCGAGGTGGTACACCAGTGTGGTCTTGCCGACGCCCGCCTTGTTGTTGAAGAATGCGATGGATTTCACGCGCGTCTCCGTATCGTCGCCAGGACATAACCGGCGTCGAACTGAAATTCCGCGAGCGGGCTGCCGTTCTTTTCCAGCGCAGCTTGCGCCCGCAGAACGCCCCGACCATACCGGTTCACATAGCCCAGGCCCTTCATGGCTTCGGCGATCACGGGGTTGCGGTAGCTCGTTTGCCGCGGGAAATTCTCACGCGAAGCTTCCCCGTACAAGCCGCCAGGACTTTGAATTTCGAGCCGGTCATTGAGCCAGGTAATGCGCAAGGGCGCGGTGGACGCATAGTCCCGATGCATCACCGCGTTCATCAGCAGTTCGCGCACCGCCACCCGCGGATAGGCTTCCACATTGCGCTCGCGCAGCGCACTGTCTGCAACCGGAAACCGCACCAGTTGCGCATCGACCAGCGCATCGAGTTCCCGCAGCACGGTCAGCAAATCGCCGCTCAATTCCCGATCATTCATGACCGCGGCGGCCAGGGAATCACCATCGACCCGAAGAAACTGTACATAGGCGCCCGGCAGCCATTTGCGCACGTCCAGGCCGAACAGCACGATGCCCGCATGCGTGGGGCAAGCTTTCGCCAGGTCGAAAAACCGCAGCGATGCCAATTGCTGCTCCACCGACCGGCCATTTTCGGCAATCACCTCCGCCGCGATGGCCTGCTGGCGATAGTCAATCAAGAACAGCGAAGTAGCCATGTCGTCGAGCGCGCTTTCCAGGCAGGGCAGGGCGTCGAACGTGCGCGCCTGCGCGACCCGACGCTCGATCAGGATGCGCTCCTCATGCTCCGTGGCGTAAGCGCGCCGCGGCCCGTTGCGAATGCAGACCCGCCCCTTGTAGCGTACCGGCGGCAGCATCGCCGGCTGCACCGTCACCACTGCGACCTCGCCCTGGGATGTGACGATCTTTTCGACCGCAATGGCGGGCAGTGGCTGGATGTTTCCGTCATCGCGCAAGCCACCGAGGTTGCGCAGCAGTTCGTCCGAAATCGAGAGGCCGGCATACCGGCCCTTGTCATCCACGCCAATGACCAGATGCCCGGGGCGGTCATGCTTCGGCAAATCATTGGCGAACGCGCACACCGCCTCCGAGAACTTGTCCGTGTCCTTGGTCGAAGTGGTGAATTCGACCCGGTCGGCCTCGTGGCGCGCGATTAGTTCCGTGAGTTCTTGCTCGGTCATTACGGCAGTGTATTCCTGCGGTCGAGTTTCAGTCAGGCGTGATCATTGCGCAGCCGACCAGCCGAAATGCGGGCTGCTGCCGAATCGTCGATCCACTCGTTCATGCCTTCGTGTTGGCGCCGATTGAACATTGACCAGGGGCTGGACGCCGTTCATTGAACCTTGAACCTGTGTCCGCGCACAAGTATAGGTGCTGGCGCTCAGGGTCAACCGATCGGTGTGAACGATTTGCACATTGCCGCGCACGCGCGCAGCGAAGGTCTGACTCTGGTCACCAACAAGCTGCGTGCGTTCGAGCGGGGTCCGGCATTGCAGTTGGAGAATTGAGCGATCTAGCCCGCAAGCAGGCTTACTTCGCAGCCTCCGGCTTGATGCTGCCAAGCACCTTCAATCCGCTCTTCCCGCCTTCACGCGTCGGCGCGACCACCACTACTTCGCCTGATTGCGGGTAAATGCCGCTCAGTGCCGTGACCATCACCTGGTGAGTCACCAGCACCAGCGGCTTGTCGCCCGGCTTGATCTTGTGTAAGCGCGCGAGCACCTCGCCGGTTTGCCTGGGTGCGCTGTCGCGGTCGCGGATAAACGAATTGAGCGCCGGCCAATCGCGTGAGGCGCCGAACGCCAGGGCCGCGGTGTCGCGGCAGCGGCACCACTGGCTGGTCAAAACCTCGCCTGGCTGGAGCCCAAGTGTCTTTAGATGCGCGCCGATGCGTCGCGCCTCGTCGCGCCCCGCATCCGAGAGGTTGCGCTGGGTGGCGCAATCGTCGAGATTGAAATTGTCGGGATCGAAGGTGCCGGGCGCGGTCGCGTGGCGTATCAGCAGTGCGACCCCGCCCTTCCTGATGGCGTCGGTGGCAGCGTCGGCGCGGGCGAACGATGGCAGCAGCGCGACCACTGCGAGCAGGGTGATCAAGAGGCGCATTCGGATTGGGTCTTTGGTTGGACAAGCGTGATTCTGGCGCAGATTGAAGCTGGATCAATGACAAAATCTCCTGACAGCGCGTTTGCGTGGTGCCGATGACGGGCCGCATCGCGTGCCCGGGATCTGCGCGGGTGGCAGCTGGGCGCTGCGCGGATCGAGCAGGCGAGAATCAGGTGCGCCGCCATCCTCCCCAGATGATAGTATTGCGGTTATCAATTGGGAGTTGCCCGCATGTACACAGGTTTGGTTGAACCGCGCAAGATCGCCCAGGTACTGGGTCTGCGCCGCAAGGTCGATTCGGTCGAGCAGCTGGAACGACAGGTTGAAGCCGGGCTGCCCAAGGCTTCGCTCGGGGCGGTTGCCCGGCACGTTTACGGCACCTCGCCGGATGCCGCGGCGTTGATGTTGCGGATCATGCCGGCGGCCACTTTCCATCGCCGGGGCGACGAGTTGAAGCCGCATGAAGGTGAGCGTGTGGAACGTCTGGCGCGGGTGATCGCGACGGCGGAACATGTGTGGGACAGCGCCGAAGATGCACGCGCTTTTCTGTCCACAGGCCATTCCATGCTGGGCGGCAAGCGTCCGATCGAGGTCGCGCTGACGGAGCTGGGAGCGCGCAGGGTCGAGAACCTGCTTTGGTCGCTGTTCCATGGCGTTGCAGCGTAGGGCCGCAGCCGCGCAGGTCCGACACCAAGCCTGGCATGCATGGCGCATTGCCGATGGGCGATTCGATCCATTCAGCGCGATTGGCGCGTCACTGGTAGGCGGCCGCTGGAACTCGCCCGGACTCGGAGTGATCTACGCCTGCCGCTCTTACGCCGGTGCAATGCTGGAGTGCCTGGCGCACGCCGGTATCGGCCGTGTGCCCAGGACCCATGTTGCGATCGAGATTGCAGTTCCAAATGATCTGACCATCGAGCGGCGCGACGAGAACACCCTGCCCGTCGGCTGGGACCATGCTGACCTGCGTGTGGCTAGAGCCTTCGGTGATGCGTGGTTGCGCGGGCAAACGGCCGCCGTGCTGGTGGTTCCTTCGGTCGTGGCGCGCAGGGAAGGCAATGTGCTGTTCAATCCGCGACATCCTGATTTCAGGAGGATTTCCGCCGGGATGCCCGAACCGGTGATCTGGGATGCCAGGTTGTTCGGACGGCGCTGACAGCTTTCTGTGGCGGGGTATTGGCGATCGGTTGGAGGTTTTTCCCCGCATTTCCGAAAGACCTATGCTGGGGGACTACCGGCGCCGGTAGCTGCGCGAGGAAGTGTGCTGGACGGCGCGTCGACCCGGTTTCGAATTGGACGGACGCCTATAATTTCAAGTCAACTCGAAGCCTGATGACCTCCCCCGTTTCCCCCTGGCGTTTTTGTGTGGCGCCGATGATGGACTGGACCGACCGCCATTGCCGGTTTTTCCATCGCCTGCTGTCGCGCCACGCCCGGCTCTATACCGAGATGGTCACCACCCCCGCGCTGATGCATGGCGATGTGCCGCGCCATCTGGATTTCAACTCTGAAGAGCATCCTGTGGCGCTGCAACTGGGCGGCAGCGAAGCGGACGATCTCGCACATTGCGCGCGCCTGGCTGCGCGCTGGGGCTATGACGAGGTCAACCTGAATTGCGGCTGCCCGTCCGAGCGGGTGCAGCGCGGCGCCTTCGGCGCCTGCCTGATGGCCGAACCCGAACTGGTGCGCGATTGCGTCAAGGCGATGGTCGACGCGGTATCCATCCCGATCACCGTCAAGCACCGCATCGGCATTGACCGCGAAGACAGCTATGGCTTCGTGCGCGACTTCGTCGGCACCGTCGCCGATGGCGGCGCCACGGTTTTCATGGTGCACGCGCGCAGCGCCTGGCTCACTGGTTTGAGCCCGAAGGAGAACCGTGAAGTGCCGCCATTGCGCCATGAATTCGCTGCGCGCCTGAAGCAGGACTTTCCGCACTTCACCTTCGTGCTCAATGGCGGCATCGCCGATCATGCCGGCATCGCGCAAGCACTGGCCATGGTCGATGGGGTGATGTTGGGGCGCCATGCGTATCACGAGCCGTGGTTCCTGTCGGAGGTGGATCGACTGTGGTTCGACGACCCCGCGCCGGACGTCTCGCGCAGCGAGGCGGTGCAGGCGATGTGTGAATACGCGCTGCGGGCGGTCGCCGCCGGCGCACCCTTGCGCGCGGTGACGCGCCACATGCTGGGGCTGTACCAGGGCATGCCCGGCGCGCGGGCCTGGCGTCGCATGCTGTCCGACAGCCGGGCGCTGGCCGCGGGCGATGCCGACCTGATCCTGGCGGCGGCCGCGCAGGTGACGCCGCAGCGCCTGGCGGCGTGATGCCGGCACGCTTGAGTTGATGGAAGCCTCCACCATGATCATCGAATCCCTGCTCGACACCGACCTCTACAAGTTCACCATGATGCAGGTGGTGCTGCACCAGTTTCCGGGTGCGCAGGTCGAATACCGCTTCAAGTGCCGCAATCCCGGCGTGCAACTGGCACCCTATGTCGGTGAGATCAACGCCGAGATCGCCAGCCTTTGCAGCTTGCGCTTCACCGAGCCGGAGCTTGCCTGGCTGCGCGGCTTGCGCTTCATCAAGAGCGACTTTGTCGACTTTCTCGGCCTGATGCAGTTGAACGCCAGGTACGTGGAAGTTGCCGCGCGTGAAGACGGCGGCATCGAGGTGACCATCAAGGGGCCGTGGCTGCACACCATCCTGTTCGAGATTCCGCTCTTGGCGATCATCAACGAGGTGTACTTTCGCAACGCGCAACCGGTGCCCGACTTCGACGAAGGCCGTAAGCGGCTGCGCGCCAAGACCACGCTGGTGGCCGGCGACCCGGCCTTAGCCGACATGCGCATCGCCGACTACGGCACGCGGCGGCGTTTCTCGCGCGTCTGGCATGAGGAGGTGGTGCTCACCATGCGTGAGCGGCTCGGCGCCAATTTCGCCGGCACCTCCAACGTGCTGTATGCGATGCGCCACCGCATCACCCCGCTTGGCACCATGGCGCATGAATACCTGCAGGCAGCCCAGGCGCTCGGGCCGCGGCTGCGCGATTCGCAAACCTTCGCCTTCGAACGCTGGGCCGCCGAATATCGCGGCGATCTCGGACTGGCGCTGTCGGATGTCTACGGCATCGCGCCCTTCCTGCGCGATTTCGACCTGTATTTCTGCAAGCTGTTCGACGGTGCACGCCACGATTCGGGTGACCCGTTCGACTGGGGCGAGCGCCTGATCGAGCACTACCGCAAGAACCGCGTCGATCCGCGCACCAAGGCCTTCGTTTTCTCCGACGGCTTGACCGTGCCGATCGCCATCAGCCTTTACCAACGCTTCGGCGGACGGGTACAGACCGCCTTCGGCATCGGCACCAACTTCACCAACGATCTTGGCTACACGCCGCTCAATATCGTCATCAAGATGGTTCGCTGCAACGGCCAGCCGGTGGCCAAGCTGTCGGATTCGCCGGACAAGAACATGTGCGATGACCAGCGCTACCTGGCGTATCTGCGGCAGGTGTTCGAGATTCCGCAGCCGGCGTGAGGCGGCCCGCCTCAGGTGTTCAGTGCGTCAAAGTTGCGCTCGGCCACCTGCCGCATTGATTTGCTGACGGCCGGCTGGTTGGCCACTTGACGCCAGAACTCACGCGCCATTCGCATGCCCTGATCCCACTGGGCCTGATGTCCGCGCGCAGGTCGTGAGGGCTCGATGAACGAGTAGTCGGCGTCGCCCAGATGAATGTCCGGCCGATAGCGCATTGGCAGCATGTCATAGGCGGGTGCCAGGGTGAATCGGGCCGCTGCCGGGTCGGGCGCGTACAGAGCCAGATTGCCGAAGTGCATGTCCGAGTTGCCGATCAGGCGGCCGTATTCGAGCAGAACGCGAGCCGCTGTCGCATCGGCTTGCGGCAGCCGTTTTTGTGCGCTCAAGGTGTCGCAGGTTTCAGCCCAGTTGCGCTGGGGGCCGTGCACGAAAGCGCGATGTACGGCCGAAAGAGGGACGGTATGTATCTTGCCGTGCAGGCCGGCACGGTCAAAGCGCACAGACTCAAGATAGGTGCGGCGGTTGCTTTGGATCACTTGCGTTTCCGCGCTGGCAAATCCGTTCGCCGCCAGCACTTTCAGTGCCAGGTGCTCGGCCCATAACAGGTCGTGCCAGCGCTCGCCAAATGGAGTTCCGCGCGGTGGCGAGAACTTGACGATCAGGCGCCGCATGGTCAATGGGTCGCCACTCGCATCTTCCACAACCAAAAACTTCGGTTGCTCTCCACCGGCCGAAGAGCCCGCCGGCAGCGAGCTTGCGCCGTCGTCTGCATGGCGGTCGTAGGCGGCAGCTTTCGCGACTGGAATCGAGGCTACGCTGTTCTGCGATTCTCCGGCGTGTTCGCCGATCGAGATAGCACCCGGCGGGTCGTAGGCGAACTGGCAATTGGCGTAGAGAATTTGCGCCAGTGACCATTTCTCGGGATTGTGATCAAAGGCCAGCTTTTTCGCCCATGCTCGCCCGAGAAAGCCCTCAAGCCGAAAATTGTCGAGAAACCATGGCAGTTCGCCTTGCGTCACTACATCAAGTTTCGGGCCGCTTACATGAATCCTGTTGCCGGCGAGAAAAGTCAGCGTGCCCCAGCGCTGCTGGTCATTCCAGTACAGCGCTTGTCCGGACGGCAATCCCCAGATGAGTTCCGGGATCGCATAACGTGTGCCGCGCCCTCGCCCCAACCGCACAATCTCGGCTTCGGATTCGCGCAGCAGGCGCGATAGCGTGGGCTGACTTTTTCCCATTCTTCGCTGCAGTTCCGCAGATGCGGCAATGCCGGTTTCGCGAAGTGCGGCGACTAGAGGTTTCGTTGTCAATTGCGCAAGGAAAAAGTTTTTTAGAACAATCGATTATGCATGGAATTTGCGCATTTGTGAATAGAAAATGAATAGTAAAAGAATAGAATAATGCGCATTTCTGCCACATTGAAGGGGGCGACACTGCGATGATCGACGATCTCGCTCCGCCGCCAGGCTTGCGCAATGCCGAACGATATCGCAGCCAAGTCCGAGACAAGGGGTGACCGCGGCCCAGGCGAAATTTAAGGAACCATACCTCATCGGTTTTGATGCATTGAGGCCGACAAGGCTTTGCGCGGAACGCCGGCGACAAGACATCCAAGCCTGTCGCACTACAATTGTGACTCTCAACCAATTTTCTGATCCAGCCATGTCGTCACCCCAACTCTCGCGCCGCGCCTCAGCTCTCGGCACCGAAAACGCCTTTGTCGTTCTGGCCGAAGTCACCGCCCTGCAACGTGCCGGTGCCGACATCATTTCCTTTTGCATCGGCCAGCCGGATTTTCCGACCCCGGTGAATATCCAGGACGCGGCCGTCAAGGCGATTCGCGAAGGCCGGCACGGCTACACGCCGTCGAACGGCATTCCGGAGTTGCGCGAGGCGATCGCGCGCGAAGTCAACCGCATGCGCGGCCTGGATGTGACGGCCGACGACGTGGTGGTTGGCTCCGGCGCCAAGCCCTTCATCGCCTACGCCATCCTTTCGACCACCGATTTCGGCGCGGGCGACGAGGTGATCTACCCCAATCCGGGCTTCCCGATTTACGAATCGCAGATCGTCGCCAATGGCGCGGTGCCGGTGCCGCTCGGCCTGAAGGAGGCGCGCAAGTTCGCCTTCGACCCGAACGAACTCGAAGCCGCGATCACCCCGCATACGCGCATGCTGATTCTCAACACGCCGCACAACCCCACAGGGGGTTCCCTGAGTGCGCAGGATCTGGCGGACATCGCGGCCATCATGCGGCGCCACCCGCAGGTGTGGATTTACGCTGACGAAATCTATTCCCGTCTGATTTATGACGGCGCATTCCAGTCGATCGCAGCCCGGCCCGGCATGCTCGAGCGCACCATCATTTCCGACGGCGCCTCGAAAACCTGGGCCATGACCGGCTGGCGCATCGGCTATGCGGTCAACCGCGCGCTGGCGCCGACCTTTACACGCTGGGTCACCAACACTGAATCCTGCGCCTCGCACATCAGCCAGTGGGCGGCGGTCGAGGCACTGAACGGTCCGCAGGATGCAGCCGAGATGATGAAGGCCTCGTTCCTCAAGCGCCGCGACCTGATCGTGGGATTGCTAAACCAGGTGCCGGGCGTGAACTGCCTGGTGCCCGGTGGCGCCTTCTACGCCTGGCCCAATGTGACAGAGGCCTGCCGCATGACCGGCTGCGCCGACTCGGAGGAATTCCGCAAGAAGTTGCTCAATGAAGCCGGGGTGGCGGTGTTGGCCGACATCCATTTCGGCAGCCGGGTGGCGGGCGAGGGCCAGCACATCCGCTTTTCGTATGCGGCGTCGGAACAGGCGATCAGGGATGGCGTGGCGCGGATTGCCGAGTGGGTGAGGAAGAACACCAAGTAGTCAAGGGTAGTACGGCGCCAAGCGGCGCAAAGCACAAGAAAGACTAGCCACCAAAGGGCGC
>JAYVWK010000031.1:0-7053 GCA_043786185.1 Burkholderiales bacterium | reverse complement strand
CACAGTGGAATGGATGCCGTCGGCGGCGATCAAGAGGTCGGCCGCGACTTCTGCCACGACCGCGCCGCTACGGCGATTCTCGAACAGGGCGCGCGCTTTCGGGCCATCGGCATCGAAGCTCTTGATCGCGTGCCCGGTGAGAATGCGATCTGCGCCCAGACGCTCGATAGCCTTTTTTAGCAGCATGAAATGCAGTTCGCCGCGGTGAATCGAGATTTGCGGATAGTCGTAGCCACCGGCAATGCCGCGCGGCTCGCGCCAGATGGCTTGGCCATGCTTGTTGAAATACGCCAGTTCGGCTGTTTCTATGCCAAGGGCTTTGATGTCATCCAGCAAGCCCAGACCGCTCAGGATCTTCACGCTGTGCGGCAGCAGGTTGATGCCCACGCCCAAGGGCTCGAGCTTTTCCACCGCCTCGAACACCATGCAATCAATGCCGCGCTGACGGCACTGCAACGCCATCACGAGGCCGCCAATACCACCTCCGGCGATGGCAACACGAGTGCGCAGCACTTCCAAGGTTCTTGTTGTCATGATCGCCCGGTATACTCGTTTACGCCGCGATCTGCTCCGGCAACTTCATGTCCACCACGATCTCCGACCAAGGCACGCTTACCCGGCCATCCGCGCCGCGCTCGATCGCCATCCATTCGATCAGCACACTGATATCGGCGTGCACGTTCTTGTAGTGGCGTTCCAGGCGCCGCGCAAGTTCCGCCACCGTCAAAGGCCCGGCCTTCCGCAAGGCGGCGATGAGTTCCCAACGCTTGGGTGTGAAGACGGCCAGCATTTGGCCGATCCGGGAAAAACCCGCGCTGAAAAAAGGGGCGACCGGTTGCCCCGCCTGGATTGCCTTCATCGTCGCTTTCGCTCGCGCGCCGGCATCGTCAAGAGTCTCGCCAACCGTTACGCGAAGCACTCGCGCATTCTTGTTCCCTGGATTCATTTCATCGCCTCCACATCCTCAAGGAAGTCCTGCATCAATGTGTCCACATCGACAAACCGATACGCCACTTCACGTGCACGCAAATGCCGGTGATCGCCCTTGCCGCGTTCGTTGTCGTAGCCAACGACTCGCTTGCCATCGCGCAAGAAAACTAGACGGTATTTGAAATTGTGGCTCGATGGCGGCACAGGCTCCGGCACCCGCCAAACCACCATCTCGACCACGCCCCCATGAATCGCGGTACGGGATCGAAGCAGGAGTTCGGCGTCCGACATGTGGCACATGATGCCATATATATATGGCGTGTCAAGCCCTATATGAATAGCCGGAGGTGCGGCGCAGCTTTGCGATTCGATTTTGTGTTCGGTACCGAACATGTGTAAAAAATCCCGATAGCCGCCTTCATAGTCCCGCGCCGAACTGGCAGAAAAATAGCCGCCGCTATGTTCGCTTTCGCACAGACGCGTAAGTCAAACCAATTATGTTTTTCCACCCAGAATCGGGCTGCTGCCAGAAGTTGATTTCTCTTCGCATCGAACACTGCGACGCGCGTGCGAGCGCCGGCCAGCGGGCTCGACTGGTCTCGGACGACCAACCGCTGCGGTACCTGGGCCGACGCAATCGTTGCGCCAGCATATGAACAAAAGGTGGAATGACCAGCACAAGCGCGCGGCATTCGCAGCACAGCGATCAGCGGTGCTAGCGCCGCTGAAGCGAAGATGGCCTACTTCAACGCCGTGTAACGAATCCGCTTGGGCTTGGCACCCTCTTCACCCAGGCGCCTCCTCTTGTCGGCCTCGTAATCCTGATAGTTGCCATCGAAGAAGCTCCACTACGAAGGCGCCTGATCAGCAACAAGGCATTGCGCGAATTCGCCAGCATTCACCCGCCTGCGGAAGCGCCGCTTCAGGGCTGGCGGCGTGTCGTAGAGCAAAGCGCATTCCGCAATTTCGCAGAATTGAAGCAGGCATTCAATGGGCTCGACAAAGTGGGAAATTTAACTGTGTTCAATATCGCGTGCAACCACTACCGGCTGATCGCCGCAATTCATTTCAACACGCAGATTTTGTATGTCCGCTCGGTGATGACGCATGCCGAATACGACCACTGGAGGCCATGATGGGCGCTTTGGACATTGACGCAGTGACCAGCCACTACAAAGCCCTCGCGCGGCTGGTGCCGCTCAAGGCCATCAACAGTGAGACGGATTACCGCAAGGCCGTTTCATCGTTGGAGCAATTTCTCGATGCGGGCGGCGCAAACGAACGCCATCCTCTGGCGGGCTTGGTCGAGGCGCTGGGTGAAATGATCGAAAGCTACGAGGTACGCGCGCACCCGATGCCTGAGGGCACGCCGCGCGATGCATTGGCGTTTTTGATGGAACAGCACGGACTGAAGCAAACTGATCTCGCTGATATCGCCGGTCAGGGAACAGTGAGCGCGATCCTTGCGGGCAAGCGCGCCATCAGCAAGCGACTCGCGCTGAAATTTGCGGAACGGTTTGGCGTTTCAACCGCGGTTTTTGTGGATGGGGCGCGACCGGCAAGATAGCGTCACTTCTCTCGCCTGTCGAAGCGACGTTTGTATCGATGTCGCCGCAGGCATCTGCCGTCGGATTGAAGCGCCACAAGGGAATCGCCACCCACAAGCTTTGGCAGATCGAGTTGCGTTTGCGCCGCTTCAGAAGTTTGTTGCACCGCGCCCGGCCGAGGCCGGGGCGAGTGGCTTGATCGCGGACTACTTCAAGGCCTTGTAACGAATCCGCTTGGGCTTGGCGCCCTCTTCACCCAGGCGCTTCCTCTTGTCGGCCTCGTACTCCTGGTAGTTGCCGTCGAAAAAGCTCCACTGCGAATCGCCTTCGGCGGCCAGGATGTGGGTGGCGATGCGGTCGAGAAACCAGCGATCGTGCGAGATCACCAACACGCTGCCGGCGAATTCCAGCAAGGCATCTTCCAGCGCGCGCAGGGTTTCCACGTCGAGGTCGTTCGACGGCTCGTCCAGCAGCAGTACATTGCCTCCCTTTAAAAGGGTTTTCGCCAAATGCAGGCGGCCGCGCTCGCCACCGGACAGGTTGCCGACCAGCTTTTGCTGGTCGCCGCCCTTGAAGTTGAAGCGGCCAAGGTAGGCGCGCGAGCTCATCTCGAATTTGCCCACGGTGATGATGTCGGCGCCGGCCGACACGTCATCGAACACGGTTTTCTTGTCAGTCAGTTCATCGCGGGTTTGGTCGACCACCGCCATGCGCACGGTGGAGCCGACCACCACCTCGCCGCTGTCCGGCTTCTCCTTGCCGGTAATGAGCTTGAAGAGGGTCGACTTGCCGGCGCCGTTGGGGCCGATGATGCCGACGATCGCACCCGGCGGAATATTGAACGACAGCTTGTCGATCAGCAGGCGGTCGCCGAAGGACTTGCTGACTTCCTTGAATTCGATCACGTTGGCGCCCAGGCGCTCGCCGATCGGAATGAAGATCTCGGAGGTCTCGTTGCGCTTCTGGTATTCGTAGCTCGACAGTTCCTCGAAGCGCGCCAGCCGCGCCTTGCTCTTGGCCTGGCGTGCCTTGGGGTTCTGGCGCACCCATTCCAGCTCGGTCTTCAGGGCCTTCTGGCGTGCCGATTCGGTCGACTCCTCGGTCTTCAAGCGCGCCTGCTTCTGCTCCAGCCATGAGCTGTAGTTGCCCTTCCACGGAATGCCGTGGCCGCGGTCGAGTTCGAGAATCCATTCGGCGGCGTTGTCGAGAAAGTAGCGGTCATGGGTCACGCCCACTACCGTACCGGGAAACTTCTGCAGGAACTGCTCCAGCCAGTCCACCGACTCGGCGTCGAGGTGGTTGGTCGGTTCGTCCAACAACAGCATGTCCGGTTTGGAGAGCAGCAGGCGGCACAGGGCGACGCGACGCTTCTCGCCACCCGAGAGCAGGCCGATCTTGGCGTCCCATGGCGGCAGGCGCAGAGCGTCGGCGGCGATCTCCAGCTGGTGCTCGGTATCGCTGCCGGAGGCGGCGATGATGGCTTCGTACTTGGCCTGGTCGGCCGCCAGCTTGTCGAAATCGGCATCCGGCTCGGCGTAGGCGGCATACACCTCTTCCAACTTTTTCTTGGCTTCCATCACCTCGCCCATGCCCTGCTCCACCGCTTCACGCACGGTCAGTTCGGGGTCGATCTTCGGCTCCTGCTCCAGGTAGCCGATGCTCATGTTGGGCATCGGCACGGCCTCGCCGATGATGTCCTTATCGACCCCAGCCATGATTTTCAGCAGGGTCGACTTGCCGGAACCATTCAAGCCCAGCACGCCGATCTTGGCGCCGGGGAAAAACGAGAGGGAAATGTCCTTGAGGATCTGCCGTTTCGGCGGCACGATCTTGCCGACGCGATGCATTGTGTAGACGTATTGGGCCATGGCTTTGCTGGAAGGTCGCTTTTTTTCGGAAAGGCGTGACTTTACTCCAAGCCGGTGGCCGCAGACGACCCCTGTTGCGCACCATCGACAACGACCGGCTTCACCCGCGCTTGCGAGCGCCCCGCTGCTCACAACTTGTTTCAACTGCGGCACCCCGCGCAGGGTAACGCTTCGGCAAACTACGCGTTATGGAAAAGTGTCCCGCCATTACCCATGGCTTGGAACCGGAGCCGCACCATGAAACAGATTGCAAGATTCGCCTTGATCTCGACAATTTTCGGATTGCTGGGAGGCGTGCCGCTGCCGGAACCAGCGTTTGCCCAGACCTATGCAGCGCCCGTATTCGATCAGCGGCAGGTCGCATTCTCGCAAGCCGAACTCGATCAGATGCTGGCGCCGATCGCCCTGTACCCCGACGCCTTGTTGTCGCAGCTCTTGATCGCCACAACCTACTGGCCGCAAGTGGCAGAGGCTGCGCGCTTCTCGCTTGAGCATCCGGAATTGACCAGTGATGACGCACTGCGTGTGGTGCAAGGCTGGAACTGGCACCCGAGCGTCAAGTCGCTGTTGGCGTTTCCGCAACTGCTGGCGATGATGGGGCAAAGACCGGACTGGGTGGCCAGCCTGGGCGACACTTTTCTGGTGCAACAGGCACCGGTGTTGGACAGTATTCAGGCGCTGCGGCAACGCGCACAAGCCGCCGGCAGCCTGCAAACAAGCGGCTTGATCAGCATTGTTCAACCAGGGCCGGTGCTGTCGCTGGTATCCCCCGATCCGCAGGTGATCTACGTCCCCTGGTACGACGCCAACCTGGTCTATGGCCGCTGGTGGTGGCCGCGCCATCCGCCGCTGGTCTGGACGGCCTGGGCTGGCAGCCTTGGCCCGCGCTCTTACACGCCCGGATTTTTACCCCACGTGGTCGGCCTGCCCACGCGACTTTTCTTCGGTACGTTCGACTGGCAGCGGCGCGAAGCGCGCATGGTGCACGCGCAGCGCAGCTTCGCGTTGCCACATGCGCCGCACGGTCAGGTGGACTTCATCGACCGCAGGGCAAGCGTAATCAGCGGGTCGGTGCCCGCTCCGCGATCCGGCTTCACCGTCGCGCCTGCCGCCCACGCCACAGCGCGCCAGCCGATATCGGTGCTGGGCTCCGATGCGTCGCCTGGCCATGGCCGGCGGCATCAAGCGCCGCAGCAGACAGGTCAGGCACTTGCGCCTGCAGCCGCTGTGCAACCGGTAGCGCAGGTGCCAAGCGGCGCACGCGATCCGCTTGCGGTGCCGCACGTGCGCCGCCCGGAAATCGCGCCACCGGCATTGATTCAGGCAACGCCGCCGTCGCCGCGCGCTGCAATGACGGGCCAAAGCGCGGCCCTACCCATACCAGCCCAGGCCCCGCCGGCGGCGGCCAACCGGGTGGAGCGGCCAACCGCGATCGCGCATCCGGCGCCGCCTGCCGATGCGCACCGCCCGGCACATCCTTCACACGGTTTTCGCACCGAACGGCCGGCCGCGACGCAGCCGGCGCAAGCGACTGCGCAGACGCATTCTGCGCAACGCGTTGCCACCCAGGCCGCCAGGCTCCAGCAGCCACAAGGTCCGCAGCCAGGCGCGGCAGTCAATGCGCCGGCAGTGCGCTCAGGCCCAATGCCGCCGCCGCCATCGGCACCAGTAGCGGCAGCGCGCGCGGCGACGAATGCTGCCACCACGCAAGCACGCACCGGGCATCACGACAAGTAGGCGCCGCGCGGGCCACTGGGGGACGCAACGCGCTTGTCCGGGGCATTGAAGGGCTGATGCGCGCTGCGAAGCCACGCAATCGCCGTGCATCGGTTGCAGATGCCGTGTCGGCTGCAACGGTCGGCGAGCGGTCCAATCTGGTCGCAACCTCTCGCGCTGACATGCAACTGCGCTTGCAACCGATCCGGCCAGAAGTCGGCAAATGCGCGAAAATCCGGCAGCTTGCCGGTTTGGAGGCAGCACCCTGAACCCACGCATTTCACTGGAGCGACATCCATGTCCAATCCCTTTTCGCTGGCCGGCAAGGTCGCCTTAGTGACCGGTGCATCGCGCGGTTTGGGGCGCGCGATTGCCAATGCCTACGCCGCCGCCGGCGCAATGGTCGTCCTCAATGCCCGCGACACCGATGCGCTTGGCGAGGCCGCGCGACAGATCACCGCGGCGGGCGGCAGGTGCGAAAGCGCGCCGTTCGACGTGGCCGACGAAGCGGCGCAGAGCGCAGCGTTGTCCGCAGTGATGGCGCGCCACGGCCGCTTGGACATCGTCGTCGCCAATGCGGGCATCCAGCATCGCCAGGCCTTGGTCGATTTCGCCACCGCCGACTTCAAGCGCATCCTCGACACCAACCTGACCGCGGTGTGGACCCTGGCGCGCGAGTCGGCCAAGCTGATGATCCCGGCTGCGACCGGCCGCATCATCATCACCGGCTCGATCAGTGGCTATCTGGCGCGCCCGTCGATCTCAGCTTATGTCGCCAGCAAGGGCGCAGTGCATGCGCTCACGCGGGCGCTGGCGGTGGAACTGGCGCCGCACCGCATCACCGTCAATGGCCTCGCACCGGGATTCTTCGCCACCGAGATGAACACCGCGCTCACGCAAAACGCGGAATTCTCGGCCTGGGTGGAACGTGTCACCCCGCTGGGGCGCTGGGGCGACCCGGCTGAAATCGGCGGCCCGGCGCTGTTTCTGGC
>JAYVWK010000030.1:0-4765 GCA_043786185.1 Burkholderiales bacterium | reverse complement strand
GGCACGCTGAACACCGTCTCGGTGACGATCAAGCCGCCGAACAGGGCGGAGACCTCGAAGCCGATCAGGGTCACCACCGGCAGCATGCCGTTGCGCAGGCCGTGATGCATCACCACCGACCACTCGGACAGGCCCTTGGCGCGCGCGGTGCGGATGTAGTCCTCGCCCAGCACCTCGAGCATGATCGAGCGTGTCATGCGCGCGATCAGCGCCAGCTGGCGCAGCCCCACCGCCAGTGCCGGCCAGAACAACTGCGTGATGCTTTTCCAGGGGCTGACCCAGAACGGCTCCCAGAACAGCGGCGCACTCCACTGGAACAACCATACCAATCCGAGAATCAGCAAGAGCCCGACCCAGAACGACGGCGCCGCCAGGCCGATGATGGACAGCGCACGCAGCAGCTGGTCGCCCCAGGACCCGGAAAACGCCGCCGACAGCACACCAACGGGCACGCCCACCAGCACCGCGATGAGCATCGCCATCACCACGATCTGCAGGGTATAGGGAAAGCGCCTGCCGATATCCTCGATCACCGGTTTGCCGGTGCGCAGCGATTCTCCAAGGTCGAAGCGGGCCACGCGGCCGGCCCAGTCGGCGAACTGCACCGGCAGCGGCCGGTCCAGCCCGAGTTTGCCGCGCACCTCGGCCAACTCCTTCTCGGACACGGCGCCCGCACCGGCGCCGGAGAGCATCACCGCGGCATCACCAGGCAGCACCCGCATCATGAAGAACACGATCACCGCCACGCCGAGAAGCGTGATCAGCCCGATCCCCAGGCGGCGCAGAAGGTAGTCGAACATCGGCAGTGAGCGCCGGGCGCCCTGCGCTCAGGAATCCAGCCAGACCTGTTCAAACTGCATATTGGCGTAAAGGTCGGGCAGCGCCGTCCAGCCGCGCACGGTATTCCAGTGCGCGGCACCGTAACCTACCCACGCCAGGTTGATCTGGTAGTGGGTCTTCAAGAAGGCCAATTGGAACTGCTTGATCAGCTCGCCACGCTTCCTCGGATCAGGTTCGCGCGATTGCTGACGATACAGGTTGTCAAGCGCATCGTCCTTCCATTGCCCGTAGTTGCGGCCGCCGTAGCTGGTGTAGCCTTCACCGAGGATCTGGTCCGGCGTCGAGCCGCCCATGGCGACCGAATGCACCACCATCTGGAAATCGCCCTTGGTTTCGATCGTGTAGAAGGCACCGGCGTCGCGAATGTCGACGCTCGCATCCAGACCCACGGTCTTCAACTGGGCGGCGATGTTGATGGCCGCATCGCGAAACGCCGGTACGTCGCCGCGGGTGGGAATCACCACCTTGAAGCCCTTGGGCACGCCGGCCTGCTCCAACAGCGCGACGGCGCGCGCGCGGTTGGCCGCCAGATTGCCGCCCAGGCCGGGCAAGGTGTCGTAGCCGCCGAACTGCTTGATCTCGGCGGCACTCAGGCTGTAGGGGCTGCCCGGCGGCATCAGGCCCGTGCCGTGAAAAAACGCTCCGGACAGCGGCCCCACGGTCTTGATGAATGAGTCGCGATCCAGCGCGAGCGACAAGGCCTCGCGCACGCGCGGGTCGTCGAAGGGCTTGCGCTGCGCATTGGGTATCAGGTTGATGAAGGTCGGCGTGGGCCGGCGCAAGGCGGTCATGCCGGGAACCTTGCGCAAGGTCTCAAGCACCGATTCATTGGGAAAAAAGAAACAGGCGTCGATGCGCTTGCCCTGCAAGGCCGCGCTGCGTTCGACCTCGCCCTTGATGGGGAACATCTGGATCTTGTCGATAAGGGGCGCCGGGCCGAAGTATTTGTCGAAGCGCGTCAACTCGTAGATCTGCCCGTCCACCGCCTGGGTCAGGCGAAACGGCCCGGTACCGACGATCTGCCGTTTCATGCCCTGGCCTTGCGCATCCAGCGGTTCGGCCACCTTTTTTGGCACGATGACGTTGAACGGATTGCTGACCAGGAACAGGAAGTCGGCCTGCGGCTGCGCCAGACGGACCACCACGGTGCGCGCGCCGCGCGCCTCGATCGCCTCGATATTGCCCAAGAGCCCCTTGCGCGGACTGACGATGCCCTTGGCCGGGTTGCGGATGCGCTCCAGGCTGTAGGCCACGTCCTCGGCGGTCAAGGGCATGCCGTTGTGAAACACCACGTTCTCGCGCAACTGGAAGGTCACGCTCTTGCCGTCGGCTGATACGTCGGCCTTTTCCGCCAGATCGGGCAGCAGGCGGTTGTAGTCCCTGGGGTCGGCGCGCATCAGCGTCGAATAGCAGGGGGCGCCGACAAACTGGCTCAAGTAGGTGGCGGTCTGGTGCAGGTCGAAATCCGGCGGATCACCGCCACTGGAAAGGCGCAGCGTGCCGCCGCGCTTGGGCGTCTGTGCGCCGGCGCCGCGCGGCATGCCGGCCGCAAGCGCCAGCAATCCCCCTCCTGCCTTGAGTACGGTGCGCCGCCGTGCGCGCTTGTCAATCGACTTGTCCGCACGAATCATTGCGTTTCCCTCTCAATGGCTGGCGTTGGCAAGAAGCGGCGCGGGGTTCGAGCTGGTACCGCACACATTTCATTCGCAGAACATACGTTCAATCAGCGCAAACTGTCAAGCAACTGCGCCGCTCCGTTCCTGGCAGGCGACCCAATGGCCGGGCGTCACCTCCTTGAGCACCTGCTCGTTGTGCGCGCACGACGCCACCCGCATCGGGCAGCGGGTATGGAAGCGACAGCCGGGCGGCGGGTTGACCGGGCTTGGCACGTCGCCCTCGAGAACGGTGCGCTTGCGTCTGGCGGACGGATCCGCGATCGGTACCGCCGACAGCAAGGCTTCCGTGTAGGGATGTGCCGGGCTGCCATAGAGCTTAAGCGTCGGTGCAAGTTCCACGATGCGGCCCAGGTACATCACGGCCACGCGCGTGGCGATGTGCTCGACCACCGAAAGATCGTGAGCAATAAACAGGTACGTGAGCCCGAATTTTTGCTGCAAATCCTCCAGCAGGTTGACGACCTGCGCCTGCACCGACACGTCGAGCGCCGACACCGGTTCGTCGCATACCACCAGTTTCGGATTGACCGCGAGCGCACGCGCGATGCCGATGCGCTGCCGTTGCCCGCCGGAAAACTCGTGTGGAAAGCGCCGCAGGTGTTCAGCGGAAAGCCCAACCGTTTCCAGCAGTTCGACCACGCGCGCATCGCGCGCCCGGCGCCCGTGCGCCAGTTTGTGCACCAACAACGCCTCGCCGATAGTCGAGCCCACCGTCATGCGCGGGTCCAGCGAAGCATACGGATCCTGAAAAATGATCTGCATGTCCTTGCGCATCCCCTTGAGCGCCGCCCGGTCGAGCGTAGTCACATTGCGTTCGCCAAACCATACTTCGCCGGCGCTTGGTTCGATCAGGCGCAGGATCAGCCGTCCGGTGGTTGACTTGCCGCAGCCCGACTCGCCCACCAGACCCAGCGTTTCACCTGCCATGATCTCGAAACTGACGTCATCCACCGCATGCACCCGTTCCGCGGCGCGTGACATCAGGGTGGAGCGGATCGGAAAGTACTTCTTGAGATTGCGCACGTTCAACAGGGGCTTTTGCATCGCGGGCTCAATAAAGGAAACAGGCCACCAAGTGGCCCGGCTGCAACTCGCGCAGCGGCGGGGTGCTTTGGTGACAGTCGGGCTTGGCGAAACGGCAGCGTGGCGCGAACCGGCAGCCTGGCTTCAAGGGCATGCGCAGTGTAGGTACGGTACCTGGTATCTGCTCCAGCCGCGAGCGTTGCCCGGCCACCCGGTCGATGCGCGGGATGGCGCGCAACAGGCCCTGCGTGTAAGGGTGCATCGGTTCGCGAAACAGGTCGGCCACCGGCGCCTGTTCGACCACTTCGGCGCCATACATGACGGCAACCCGCTCGACGCTCTCGGCGATCACACCCATGTCGTGGGTGATGAGCATGACAGCCATATTGAACTTCTCCTTGAGCTCGCCCAGCAACTCGAGAATCTGCGCCTGGATGGTGACGTCAAGCGCCGTGGTGGGCTCGTCGGCGATCAGCAGCCTGGGATTGCACGAGAGCGCCATGGCAATCATCACTCGCTGTCGCATGCCACCGGAGAGCTGGTGCGGATACTCGGCGGCCAGGCGCGCAGGATTCGGAATATGCACGATACGCAGCATCTCGACGGCACGGTCCCAGGCGGCGCGGCGTCCGAGGCCTTCATGCAGGCTGGCAACCTCGGCGATCTGCAGGCCGATGGTGAATACCGGGTTGAGCGAAGTCATCGGCTCCTGGAAGATCATCGCGATCTCTTTACCACGGATCTTGCGCATTTCGGCTTCGGTCAAACCGAGCAGGTCGACTTCGCCGTAGCGGATACCACCCGCGGCGATGCGCCCCGGCGGTTGAGGAATCAGGCGCATCACCGACAAGGCGGTGACGCTTTTTCCTGAACCCGATTCACCGACGACCCCGAGGGTCTCTCCGGCATCGATGTGCAAACTGACACCATCGACTGCCCTGATCACGCCCGCCCGGGTGGTGAAATCGGTCGTGAGCTTCTTCAGTTGCAAGAGCGGTACGGGCATCGACTCCCCTGACCTAGGTCGCTGTTTGAGCAGGCTGGACCCCAAGACCAGCGTTCGTCAAAGCAGCGAATCTGCAATGCCAAACCTGGATCAGACGTGTTGCCTTTTTACCGCGTACCGCGTCCACTGCGCCTGCGGATGCTAGCATGGCGTTGCGGCCGATGATCGGGCTGACGCTGCGCGCAGCGGCGTGGCCGGAGGTCGACACCACCGATAGCGG
>JAYVWK010000029.1:0-3197 GCA_043786185.1 Burkholderiales bacterium | reverse complement strand
GGGGCGAGGCGCTTGGCGACGTAGTTGGCGTTGAGCAGCGCAACCTGGGTGGCGCGGCGCAGGCCTTCGGCGCCCATCATGGCGATATACATCCAGCTGATCGGCAGGATGCTGGCGCTGCCGTAGCTGGCGGCGCTGACCATGCCTACAGTTTTGTTCTCGCCATAGGTCGCCGGCAGGAAGGGCGCAAGATGCGCCTTCACTGCGGTCGGACCCACGCCCGGACCGCCGCCGCCGTGTGGAATGCAAAAAGTTTTGTGCAGGTTCAAGTGCGATACGTCCGAACCGTACTTGCCCGGCTTTGCCAAGCCGACGAGCGCATTCATGTTGGCGCCGTCGGTGTAGACCTGGCCGCCATGGGCGTGGACGATCTCGCAGATTTCCACCACTGCTTCCTCGAACACGCCATGCGTGGACGGGTAGGTGATCATCAGCGCGGCCAGCTTGGCCGAATGCTTTTCGGCCTTCGCGCGCAGATCGGCGACATCAACGTTGCCGTTGCTGTCGCACTTCACCACCACCACGTCCATGCCGCACATTTGCGCGGAGGCCGGGTTGGTGCCATGCGCAGACTCGGGAATCAGGCAGATGTTGCGGTGGCCTTCGTTGCGCGAGCGATGGTAGGCGCGAATCGCCAGCAAGCCCGCGAATTCGCCCTGGGCACCGGAGTTGGGCTGCAGGCTGACCGCGTCATAGCCGGTGCATTCAACCAGCATGGCTTCCAGCGTATCCACCAGTTCCTTGTAACCGAGGGTCTGCGTAGCCGGCGCCAGCGGATGGATGTGCGCGAACTCGGGCCAGGTCACCGGCACCATCTCGCTGGTGGCATTGAGCTTCATGGTGCAGGAACCCAGCGGGATCATGGTGCGATCCATCGCCAGGTCCTTGTCGGCCAGCTGGCGCAGGTAGCGCAGCAACTCGTGCTCGCTGTGGTGGGTGTTGAACACCGGGTGGGTCATGAAGGGCGAGCTGCGGCGCTGGCCGGCGGGTATCGCGTCGTCGATGCTGGCATCGAGCGCAGCGACATTGGCGTTTACGCCGAACAGCGTCCACAGCGCCTGCACATGCGCACGAGTGCAAGTTTCGTCGAAGGCCACGGCCAATTGCGTTGCGTCGATCTCGCGCAGGTTCATGCGCTGCGCGCGCGAAGCCGCGTGGATCTTGCCAGCGTCGATGCCAGTGATGTGCACGGTGTCGAAGAAACTGTCATTGGTGGCGATGCCAGCTTGCTTTAGGCCAGCAGCGAAGATGCTTGCCAGGCGATGCGTGCGGCGGGCGATGCGGCGCAGGCCGTCCGGGCCGTGATAGACGGCGTACATGCTGGCCATCACGGCCAGCAGCACCTGCGCCGTGCAGATATTCGAAGTCGCTTTCTCGCGGCGGATATGTTGTTCGCGGGTCTGCAGCGTGAGGCGATACGCGGGATTGCCGAGCGCGTCGATGGACACGCCGATCAGGCGGCCCGGCATCGAGCGCTTGAAGGCGTCCTTGCAGGCCAGGAAGGCGGCATGCGGGCCGCCGAAACCGAAGGGCACGCCGAAGCGCTGGCTGTTGCCGACCACGATATCCGCGCCCCATTCGCCCGGAGGCGTGAGCAGGGTCAGGGCCAGCAAGTCGGCGGCCGCAGCGACCACACCGCCGCGGGCATGCACGGCCTCGGCAATGGCGCGATAGTCCTTCACCTCGCCGGTGCTGCAGGGGTACTGGAGCAGAACCGCGAAGGCATCCACGCTGGCGGCGGCAGCGTCCTCGCCAATCTGCACGTCAATGTCCAGACCGTCGGCGCGGGTCTTGATGACGGCGATGGTTTGCGGGTGGCAGTCCTTCGACACGAAGAACAGATTCGACTTGCTCTTGCTCGAGCGCTTGGCCAAGGTCATCGCCTCGGCAGCGGCGGTGGCTTCATCGAGCAGCGAGGCATTGGAGATTTCCATGCCGGTCAAATCGGCGACCATGGTCTGGAAATTGATCAGAGCTTCCATGCGGCCCTGCGAGATTTCTGCCTGATAGGGCGTGTACGCGGTGTACCAGGCGGGGTTCTCGAGCACGTTGCGCAGGATGACGTTCGGCGTGTGCGTGCCGTAATAACCCTGGCCGATGAAGCTGCGGTACACGAGATTCTTGTCGGCGATCTTGCGGATCTGCGCAAGGGCTTCGGTTTCGGTGACAGGCGCGGGCAACGCAAGCGGCGCCGGCGACTTGATGCTGGCCGGCACGATCGCGTCCACCATCGCCTCGAGCGAGGGCTGGCCGATCACCGACAGCATGTGCACGATTTCTTCCGGATTCGGGCCGATGTGGCGCTCGAGGAAGGCGTCGTGGTGTTCGAGTTGGCTCAGGGGTTCGCGAGTCATGAAGAGGCTCCGGGGCAGGATGGCGGCAGGGGCATACAGGTGCTTCGAGCAGCGCGATGGCCCATCCCAGTGTCGGGACCGACCCCGGCCCATCGGCCTGCAGGCCGATGGGCGCTCGCAGGCTCGCGGCTTGCGCCGCTCGAAAGCCCTGCTCGCCCCACCCTGTCCTTTTGCCTGAGAGTTTAGATTCCTTGCGGAGTCATGCACCTTCGGCGCCGGTCTTACCGGTCTCTCCAGAGTCGCTCGCGCGGTACGGTTCTGGTTCCTGAGCGATTACGGGCGTTTGCGCCTTCGGCAGCAACCGGAAACCTCTCCGGATGCAATCTCCCGTACCGAGCATCGAGCCCGGCCAGTTTACCGCAAACAGGGCGTCGCCGCCCCGGCCACGAGGCGGCGGGGGCGGCTGTGAGGGCCTCGTGAGGACCGGCCTTACTGGCTGGTGGTATCGCGCTTTTCCCGGCCGACCGGCAGGGTCTCGCCGCGCACGATAAACCAGGTGTTCTCGGCGATATTGGTGGCGTGGTCGCCGATCCGCTCGATGTTCTTGGCACAGAACATCAGGTGAATGCAGAACGAGATGTTGCGCGGATCTTCCATCATATAGGTGAGCAGCTCGCGGAACAGCGAGGTGCAGATGGCGTCGACCTCCTCGTCGCCCTTCCAGACCGCCATCGCCGCCGGTAGGTCGTGCGCCGCATAGGCGTCGAGCACGGATTTGACCTGGCTCTGCACCAGGTCGGTCATGTGCTCGAGGCCGCGGATCAGCTTCAGCGGCTGGAAATCGTTTTCCAGTGCGGCGACGCGCTTGCCCATGTTCTTGGCGAGGTCGCCGATCCGCTCCAG
>JAYVWK010000028.1:0-3896 GCA_043786185.1 Burkholderiales bacterium | reverse complement strand
GCCTCGAACAGGGCGCCGGCGCCGGCACGCACCAATCCATCCACGTTGAGCTGGTAATCACCACGCGCTTCGAACAGCGTCAGCGTGGCGCGCACTTCCACCGCATCGCCATCGCGCGGCTGCCAGTCGAGAGCCCCGGCGCGGTTTTTCCACATGGTGCAGCGCACCTGGGCGCCTGCGTCCTTGAGCACGAAGTACAGATGCCCGGAAGCTGCCCGCGTCAAGTTCGACAACTCACCACGCACGGTCGCCAACGGGTAGCCGCTCTCGAGCAGGGCACGAACGCCGCGATTGAGTTCGGTCACGCTCAGGGCGCGCGCGCTCCCTGCTCGGCGCTCCCCGGCGTCCGGTCGACTCAACATGGCGGCCGGTGCCGCGCCGCATTTTTAAGCAAAGCGGAAAAATCCCTTGTGCGATAAGCGCCATGCGCGTTCCGTGCGCAGGTTTTCAACAGGCTTATCCACTGCACTTGTGGACAACTTGGCGCTACTGCCGCGCAGCGCTTTCCGCTAAACTGCGCGTTGCACCAGATGCGTGACCGGTTCAATCGAGTGCAATCATGTGATCGAATCAAGGGGAAAACTTCCGTGTGGGACATTTTGAAAGAGGCAGGATGGCCGATTTATCCCTTGCTGGTTGCGTCCGTCATCGCCGTCGCGCTGATTATCGAGCGCTTGATGGTGCTGCGCAAGTCGCGCATCATCCCGGCCCAGCTACTGGGCGAAGTCCTCACACTCTATAAGGGCCGTCAGATCACGCCTGAAATTATCGGCCGGATTGAAGCAAACTCCCCGCTGGGACGCGTGTTGGCGGCCGGCCTGCGCAACGACAAGAGTTCGCGCTATGTGATGAAGGAGGCGATTGAAGAAGCCGGCAGTTTCGCCGCTCATGAACTGGGCCGTTTTCTCAACGGCCTGGGCACTATCGCCACCGCCGCCCCGCTGATGGGGCTGTTCGGCACGGTGGTCGGCATGATCGAGATCTTCGGCAGCCAAAGCCCCTCCGGCACCAATCCGCAAGCCTTGGCCCACGGCATTTCGGTTGCTCTTTACAACACCGGCTTCGGCATTTTGATCGCGGTTCCGGCGCTGATTTTCTACCGCCATTTCCGTGCCCGCGTCGAGCACTTTGTAGTCGAGATGGAGCAGGCGGCGATCAAATTGCTGGATATCGCCCACGGCGACCGCAAGGCCTGACATTCTTGCCGAAAGCATCCCGACCATGAGATTTCGCGTGCGCGCGACGGAAGAACCCGAGATCAACTTCATCCCGTTGATCGACGTGCTGCTGGTGATCCTGATCTTTCTGATGATCACCACCACCTATTCCAAGTACACCGAGCTGCAGATCAACCTGCCTACCGCCGACGCGGAAAAGCAGCTGGAACGCCCCAACGAGATCAATGTGGGCATCAATGCTCAGGCACGCTACATGATCAATGGCCAGGCCCACATTTATCGCGACACCGCCAGCCTGTCGGCGGAGCTCAAGGCGGCGGCCGCCGGCAAGAAAGACCCGGTGGTCGTCATCAGTGCCGACGCCCAGGCGACGCACCAGTCGGTGATCTACGTGATGCAGGCGGCGCAAATGGCGGGGCTGGGGCAGGTCACCTTCACCACGCAGGCAGCGGCCGGCAAATAGCCCTCGCCCGCCGGCGCTGCGAGACCGGGTTTGCATCTCGAATCTGACTGGTGGTTGCCGCGACTCACCTGGCGCACCGCGCCACTGCTGCCGCTGGCCTGGCTGTTCGGTGCGGCAAGCGCCGGCCGCCGCGCTGCATTCCGACATGGTTGGCTAAGGCAGGAACGCATGCCGGTGCCGGTGATCGTCGTCGGCAATCTGGTTGTCGGCGGCGGCGGCAAGACGCCGCTGGCTATACACCTCGTGAAGCAACTGCGAGATCGCGGCATGCGGCCCGGCGTCATCTCCCGCGGATTCGGCCGAGTGGCGTCGGACGTGCTCGAAGTCGAGCTCACCGGTCTGCCCGCGGATTGCGGCGACGAGCCCTTGCTGATACGGCGTCGCGCCGACTGCCCGGTGTTTGTCGCAGCAGGGCGCGCCAGCGCCGCGCGCGCCCTGCTGCGGGCCTATCCCGCCACCGATGTGATCATCGCCGACGACGGCTTGCAGCACCTGCGCCTGGCGCGCGACTTCGAGATCGCGGTTTTCGACCGGCGCGGCGCGGGTAACGGCCAACTGCTGCCGGCCGGGCCTCTGCGCGAGCCGCTCAGGCGCCTGGCAAGCATCGACGCTTGCGTCGCCAATGGCGCCAGCCCGATGGCCGGCAACGGGTTCTCGATGCAACTTGTTCTCGGCGACCTGTACCAGCTTGCCGCGCCGACACACCGCTTAACGGCGGCGCAGTTCGCCAGCCGGCACAGCGCAAGCGTCGCCGCGGTTGCCGGTATCGGCAACCCGCCGCGCTTTTTCGACACCTTGCGCGCAGCCGGTCTCGTCGTCGCCGAACACCCTTTCCCCGACCATCATCCGTTCTGTCGTGCGGACCTTGCGGGTATCGCCGCCCGCAGCATCTTGATGACCGAAAAGGACGCGCTAAAATGCGCAGGTTTCGACGACCCGCGCATCTGGGTTGCGCCGGTCACCGCCGCAGTCGACCCCGGGCTTGTCGAAGCGATACTGGAGAAGCTGCGTGGATTCAAAGTTGCTTGACATTCTGGTCTGCCCGATTACCAAGGGCGCATTGATTTACGACCGCGAAAAACAGGAACTGGTGTCGCGCGCGGCGCGGCTTGCATACCCGATCCGCGACGGCATTCCGGTCATGCTCGAAGAGGAAGCGCGCAAACTGACCGAAGACGAACTGGCCTCAAGCGGACCATGACCGCTTTCGTCGCGCTGATTCCAGCGCGCCGCGCCTCGACCCGCCTGCCCGACAAGGTACTGGCCGACTTGGCCGGCAAACCCATGGTCGTGCATGTCGCCGACCGCGCACGCGCCAGCGGCGCCCGTCTGGTCGTAGTCGCCACCGATGACACCGAAGTGCGCGCCATGGTCGAAGCCCACGGCCACAGCGCACTCCTGACCCGCACCGATCACTTGTCGGGCACCGACCGCCTGGCCGAAGCAGCCACGCTGCTGGGATTGGCGGATGACCAACTGGTCGTCAACGTGCAGGGCGACGAGCCATTGATCGCGCCCGCATTGATCAGTGCGGTCGCCCGCGAACTGGAGCAGCGCGACGACTGCGCCATGGCCACCGCCTGCCACCGGCTCGAAGCCGCGGCCGACATGTCCAACCCGAACATCGTCAAGGTGGTGCTCGACCGGCGCAATACTGCGATGTACTTCAGCCGGGCTACCATACCATGGGCGCGCGATGCGTTCGCGCAAAAGCTTGATGCGATCCCGACCGGCCTGCCGATTCACCGGCACATGGGCATCTATGCCTACCGGGCCGGCTTTCTCAAAACCTTTCCGTTGCTCGAACCTGCGCCCATCGAGCTTTTCGAGGGATTGGAGCAATTGCGCGCGCTCTGGCATGGCCACCGCATCGCCGTACTGGTAAGTGGCGCGACCGCGGCGCCCGGTGTGGACACCGCCCACGATCTGGCGCTGGTCCGAGCGTTGATGGCAGGCGCCGCACTCTGATCCGCGTTGAGGCCCGATCGGGATAAAATCCAGGGAACAAAAGATCATTCCAACTCAGAAAGACAAGAGACACCATGAGACTCATCCTGTTGGGGCCGCCTGGCGCGGGCAAAGGAACCCAGGCCACTTCCATCAAGCAGCACTTCGGGATTCCACAGATCTCCACCGGCGACATGCTGCGTGCGGCCGTCAAGGCCGGCACCCCGCTGGGCCTGGCGGCCAAGAAAGTCATGGATGCGGGCGGCCTGGTGTCCGACGACATCATCATCGGTCTGGTGCGTGATCGC
>JAYVWK010000027.1:0-2693 GCA_043786185.1 Burkholderiales bacterium | reverse complement strand
TCGGTGCGCAGCGCGCCCGCCCACAGACTGGTGTTGCCGTCGCGCAGCGTGGTGTCGACAAAGTGCAGAGGTTTCATGGTCTGCGGTCTGTTATCGTTCAGCCGGTAGGTCGCCGACATACGGAACCATCTCCTGCGCCATCATTCCGATGCGGTACGCGGCCGGGTGGGTCTGCTCCTCATACAGGTGCCCGACGACTCCGGGCGTGCGCGAGATGGCGGCGAAGCCGCGCATGATGCGCCAGGGAACGCCGAGTTCACCCAGCAGGGCCGCGATTCCCGCAGTTGCGTTGATGGTGATGTGTTTGCCCAAGCTGGCATCGACCGCTTTGGCCATGGTGCGCAGCGCCGCTACGTGCGGGCCTGACAAACCTTCGCGTTCAGCCACCAGCAGCAGCTTCAGTGTGCGCGGGTCCTCGGGCCGGAAGTCTGGGTGGCCGAAGCCTGGAATTGCTTGCCGCGCCGACCGATAGCCGGCCACCATCGTGCTGGCCGCAGCAGCGGGATCCGGCGCCGCAACGATGGCTTCAAGGTTCCGGCCGATCTCCTCCATGACGCCGCCAAACTGGCTGCCCAGACCGAGGATGCCGGCCGCGATCGCACCCTGAATCGACTCCGGCGAGGCCATATAGACCGATCGCGCCCCGACCGACGCCATGACGCCGTGGTCGACCAGCGTAACCAGCACCGCATCCAGCACGCGAACCTGCGCCGGTGTCGGCATATGTCCGAGGATATGCAGATAAATCATCTGCGTAAAGCTGACCTCGCCGATCAGATCGTCGACCAGACTCTTGCCGCGGATGGTCGCCCCCTTCTCGTCGAAGGTCGAGATGCGGGTCGAGAGTGCTGGGGTCTTCATGGAGCGGGTACCGAAGTTTGTGCAGCGGTATGAATCGCCCCGCTGCGGATCATGGACTCCACGCTGGAGGCGTCAAACCCGAGTTCACGCAGGATTTCCGCGCTGTGTTCGCCCAGCATCGGTGGCGCCAGGTCACCGGCGCCACGTTCGCCGTCGTAAAGCACCGGGCGCTGGGTGTTGGCCACATCGCCCTGCACCGGGTGATGCAGGGTGGTGAAGATCCCGTTATGCTGAACCTGCGGATCGGCATAGACATCGTCCAGCGTGGCCACCGGCGCGTGCGGAATGTCGTGTTCGACCAGCCGCGTCACCCAGTCGGGCAGCGTCCGCCTGCTGAAGACGCCCTGCAACTCACCCATAAGAGCTTCGTAATGGGTCTGGCGCGCCATGACGCTGGAGAACCTCGCATCATCGGCCAGCGCGGGGCGCTCGATCGCCACCGTCAGCGCCTTGAAGAACTTGTCTACCGAAGCCAGGTGCAGGGCGATCAGCTTGCCGTCGGCGCAGCGCAGCGCGTAGGACTGCGAGGCCCGGGGGCGGCTGATGGGACCCGGCACCGTGCCGTCGGCAAAGAAGGAGGCAAACGCTGCGGCGCCAAACGCGACGATGCTGTCAAGCATCGCCACTTCGACCCGGCGACCGATGCCGGTGCGCCCTCTCTCGACCAGCGCACCCAGTATCCCGTAGGCGGCGTAAATAGCACTCACGGTGTCGGCCACGGCCGGGCCGACGATGCGCGGCTGCTCCGGGTCCATAGTCTGGCTCAGGTAACCGCCCAGGGCTTGCGCGACCGTGTCGTAGCAGGGCCGGTCAACGTAGGGGCCGGAGCTTCCAAAACCGGTGATCGAACAATAGACCAAGCGCGGATTGATAGCCTGCAGGCGCGACCAGCCGAAGCCAAGTTTGTCGAGCACGCCGGGGCGGTAGTTTTCCACCAGCACGTCGGCCTGCAACGCCAGCCGTTCGAACACTGTGGCTGCCTCGGGCGACTTGAGGTTCAGCACCAGGCTGCGCTTGCGCGCGTTATAGGTGTGGAAATGCGGGCTGTAGAGCGAGCCCTGGTAGCCGCGAAATGGATCTCCGCCACCGGGCTGTTCGATCTTGACCACATCAGCGCCCAGATCGGCCAGCAGCATGCTGGCGCATGGCCCCGTGATGAAGGTGCCGAGCTCGACCACGCGGATGCCTTCAAGTACGCGTGCCATCACCCACCCCGGTAAAGCTATTGAAGCCCGTCAACGGGAGCGACCACACCCAAGAGTTCATGCATTCAGTCCTTTGCTCAAGTTCACCGATCAAGGTTGATTCGGCACTATGTGAACCGCATGCATTTTTTGCGCGGTGACGATGGGAGATGGGAAATGTACCAGTTAAGTCGATAGTTGATCAAGATTGATTGTTGAATCGATACTGAATTAAGTCGGGCATTGATCGGCTGGTCGGCGGCGACCAAAAAGCGCTGTCCCGGCAAGCCGGGAGAAGTCAACACCCATGCGCCCGGTGCGGGCAGCGTTTTCGATGAGTGCCTCGCCGAGGAGGGCATGCTCGAACCGGTCACGGCCGTGGCGGTCAAGCCAGTCATCGCCTGGCAAATTGAATCAGAAACGGCCGCGCAAAAGATTACGAGGACGGCAATGGCAAAGAAAATGAGGACTAGCCGCGCTTCGCTCATACCGGTTTGCGTTCAATGGAATAACAAGAACCGCCACTGGCATGGGCCTTGGGCAAGGCGGTGGCTGCGTGCTCGCGTTCTCCGGCTCACGCTCGCGGACCAGTGCACCGGCGCGCCACCGGGGTGGGCGTCAACACCCTGGTAGGCTGTCGTCGTTTCG
>JAYVWK010000026.1:0-5246 GCA_043786185.1 Burkholderiales bacterium | reverse complement strand
CGGTCGAGTTCGTCGCCGATATGGGCGCCGAAACGGCGTGCCAGGCCGTCGCGCGGCAGGGCCAGCACGTCGGCCACGGTGCGCAGGCCCAGGGTCTCGAAGGTGCTCGCGAAACCGGCGGCGCTATCCAGGCAGGTGACCGGCAACCCGGGCAGTGCGGCGCGCAGTGCGGCCGGTGTTGCCGGATGCACCGCGAAGCCGCTTCTGGCCAGCATGCGTGCGCCGGTCGGGGTTGGCGCGGATGCCAGGAGCGCGGTGAAGCCCTGCGCGGCGAGATCTGTCGACATGCGCGCAAGCAAAACGGGCAAGCTCCCGAAAAGCCGGATGCTGCCGCCGGTTTCCAGCACCAGTCCATGCGGCGGGCTAAGCGCGATGTTCGAAGAAAATTCATGCGCCCACAGGCTTAAGGCATCGAGCGCGGCGGTTTCGCGCGCCGGCGCGCGTTCGGCCCAGGTGAGGGTAGGCAGCAAGGCGAGGGCAGCGGCGAGGTTCTGGCCGCTGCGCACGCCCGCTGCCTGCGCGCCAGCGTTGGCGGCGGCGATACGCCGCTTCTCGACCACCGCGAAGGCGCACTCAGGCGCTTGCGGCGTGCAGTCGAGAGTCAAGCGTGTGAGGCTGATCGCGGTCCACAACATGGGTCGTAAAAGCGTTGGCAAGCGGCTGTGTCGGCCGCGAAAACAGGGGCGACGGCGGCCTCACCAGGATCGGCCGCGCCAGCATGCCGCCACGGCGTTTGAGAATTCTCAAGGTCAGCATGCCCGTAAGGTCGGTGTTCGCCGCAACGCCCTGCGCCGGGCGAGCTGCTTCCAGGGCGATACGCAATGCCGCCGGTGTGGCCTCGGTGGTGGCGGCTGACGGCCGCATCAGCACCGCCAGCACCGGCTTGCCTTCGACCGCCAGTTGCAGGCGCCGCGCATCCTGCGCCTTGAAATGGCCCGGCCACGCCAAGAGCGCGCCATGGTTCAAGCCCTTGAGGATCTGCTCGCAGGCCCACAGCACATCGGGCCGATGACGCGCGCGCACCACGATCAGTCGGGCCGGCGCTATGCCACCGTTAAGGAAGGCCGGGGCATGGGGAATCCAGGGTGGCTCGAGCAAAAAGATCGGCGCACCGGCGCGCGCGAGCGCGCTCAGGGCCGGAAAAAACAGGCGCAGTTCGCCGATGCCGGACTGCCGGTGCAGTATTTCGGTGAGTGCCCCGGCCGGCCAGCCGCCGCCCGGCAACTCGGCATCGAGCGATACAAATCCGGTGGCGATGCCGGGGCGGACCGGACGCGCCAAGTCATGGCCACGCCACAGCCCCGGGATGGCTGCCACCATGGCGCTGCCGCAGGTGGTCGGCGCGGCGGTGCGCAGCGGACCGGCTGCGTCGGCGGGTAGGAGGGCCTGCCCCATGGCGACGGGCTGAAACGATGCGTTGTGTGGAGAGGATCAGGCCGCAAGCCAGTCGACCCACATGAGCAGGGCGAAGCCGCTGGCGCAGACCACCGGTACCCAGCGGTCGCGGTCATGCGCGATGAAACCGGCCAGGCGGCGCAGGAGCTTGCGGGGATGTGGGGATTGCGATTTGCCGCGCAGTACGGCGCTTACGGACAGAAAAGCTTGCATGGTGAGCCGGCTTCCGGATGTTTTGGGAAGCCAGAATACACCATATACTGTTTATTTGTACAGTATTTTATGTTGCCGCAGCGGGCCTGCGGTCCGTACCGTAACTGCCGCCAACGCGCCACCATTGATTGGCGGTGTGCGACCTACAGTATCACGAACACCCGGATCAAAGCTCTTGAGCGAGTTTCTCGATTTCCGCCCGCGCCGGAAACTTGTCGCCGAGCGCGGCCAAGTCTTCGAGCAGGCGCCGGGCTTCCGCCTTCTTGCCGGCCTTGATCAGGGCGCGCGCGTAATTGAGCCGGATGGCCGGTGCCTGCGGTGCCAATTCGGCAGCTTTAGCGAGCAGCTCAAGCGCGCGCGCGATATCGCCTTTGTCGATCAGCAGCACGCCCAGGGTATCCATGAACGCCGGCTGGTTCGGCACCAGTTTGTTGGCTTTTTCGGCGTACTCGATCGCGCCGGGCGCTTTAAGCCGGCCGCTGATCCAGGCCAGGTTGTTGAGGATCACCGGATTTTCCGGCATGACCGCGAGCAGAGCCTGAAACTGCCGCGCGGCGGTGTCGAGATCGTTGCGCGCGATCGCACTCTCACCCAGATGCAGCTGGAAGCCGTAATCCTTCGGATGATCCTTGACCCAGAGGCTGGAAAAACGCTCGGCCTCGGCCTTGTTGCCACCGGCCAGCAGGGAACCATGCAGACGTACCGCCAGTTCGGTGCCGGGCGCCACTTTGAGGCCGGTCCGATAAGCTGTGGTGGCCGCGGGCCACGCCTTTTGTGACGCATGCACATCGCCCTCGAGCAGATGGCCAACCGCCTCGGTGGGTCGCTGCTTTTGCACTTCGCGCGCCAGGGCCAAGGCACTCTTCTGGTTTTTCGCCTGCAGGTCGAGCATGATGAGGCCGCGCTGCGCCTCGACCAGATCGGATTTGATTTTCAGCGCCTGGCGCAGATTCTGCGCCGCCGCCTCGGGCTTCTTGCCGGCGACATTGATTTCCGCCATGCGCAGGTAAGGGCGCACCGCGCCGGACTGCATGCTTGCCTGCTTGGTGTAGGTGGCCAACGCCTGGTTGAGCTCACCGCCGGCCTGCTGTGCCTGACCCAGAAGATCGAGGAGCTCGGGGCGATCGGGGAGCGCGGCGGCGGCGTCCTGACCGACCGATATGGCCCTGCGGAAGTCCTTGGCGCGCAGATACAGGTCTATCAGCGCCATGCGCGGCGCCGGTTCGTCGCCGCGCATGGCGATTGCCTTGTTGATGAGGGCGGCCACTTCCTCGGTGGTGCCGCCAGCCTGGGCCTTGAGACCGGCCAGTGCCAGCTGGGCCGGCACGTTTTTTGGATCGGCGGCAAGCAGAACCTCGAAACGCTTGGTGGCATCGGCCGGCTTCTTGTCGTTCAGGTCGAGTGCGGCCAGTCCGGCGACGGCTGAAAAATAAGACGGGTTCAACGCCAGTGCGCGCTCGAAGCTTTTGCGCGCGCCAGCCGTATCGCGCTTGGCAAGCAGCAGGCGGCCACGCATTTCATGCGGCAGCGGGTTGTCGGGCTGTTTCTTCTCCAGCGTGTCGATGGCCTTGAGTCCCTTGTCGATTTCGCCGCGGCGCAGGTGGCTGGCGATCAGGGCCATGTCGGCCGAGGTTCCGGTATCGGCGGCGGAGATCTGTTCGAGCTCGGCTAAGCCGCTATCGGCCTCACCCTTGGAAAAACGGGTCAGCGCTAAGCTGGTGCGCTTGCGTGCGTCATTTGGATCGAGTTTGGCGGCAGCGCTGAAAAATTCCTCGGCGCGTGCGGTCTCGCCGTTGCGCATGTGCGCTTCGCCGGCCAGCATGAGCATGTTGGAATCACCACCGATATTGGTCAGCACCGGCTTGAGCATCTCGACGGCCTTGGCGGGCTGCCCTGACTCCAGATAGGTAAGCGCAAGCCAGCGGCGTGCGGCCAGCGACTGCGGATTCTGCTTGAGCACCTTGTTCAAAAGAATCTCGGCCTGGGCAAACGATTTCAGGCGGAACTCGATCGCCCCGGCCTGCAGCAGCGTGGCGGGATTCTCCGGCGTGATGCGCAGGAGCTGCTGTGAATACTCGCGTGCGCCCTTGTAATCCTTGTTGGCGAACGCCAGTTGGGCACCCGCCGACAGCGTCAGCGGGTGTCCGGCCGCAACCTTTTTCATCGCCTCGAACTCAGCGCCGGCATCTTCGGTCTTGCTCTGCACCAGCAGGTTCGCAAACACGGCGATGCGCGCGGCCAGCATGTCGGGGCGCGCCTCGATGGCCTTGCGGTAGGAAACCAGGCTTGCGTCGCGTTCGTTGCGCGCCGCCTGCAGGTCGCCCTTGAATTTCCATGCGTCCGCATTGGCTGGCTCCTGCTTGAGCACGCGCTCGATGGTTGCCAGCGCCTCATCGATTTTGCGGGTAACCGCGAACACCCGTGCCTGGATCAAGAGCGCCGGCACGAAATCGGGCTTTTTCTCAAGCGCCCGTGCAAGAGCGGCTTCCGCGCCCGCGCGGTCGCCGGTCGCCGCCAGGGCGGTAGCGAGGCTGGTTTGTACCGAGGCGGTTGCCTCCGGGGTCGACAGTTGCGCCTGGTTCGCCTCTTCAGCGACGCGCTTGAATTGGCCGGTGGCCAGGTAGGCGCGCATCAACAAGGGTAGAGCTTCGTCGGCCGGACTCTTGAGCTCCAGCGCCTTGCGCAGTTCGACTTCGGCGGACTTCGCGTCACCGGTTTCGAGCAGCGCCTGACCCAGCAAAAGCCGCGCGGCGGCGCGCTCCGGGTCTTTCTGCAGGGCATTCTTGATCGCGATGATCGCCGCCTTGTTGTCCCCCTTTTTGAGGAACTCGCGCGCGCTCGCCGTGTCCTTTTCCGGCGAGTCATCACCGCAGGCGGCCAACAGCAGTGCGCTTGCAAACACGCTGACGAGGATGCGCGGCCTGGCCGTGGTGAAGAGTCGGTTCATGGGTTCGAGCCAATATGTTGTTGCGCAGGTGGGCGAGCGAATAGCCCGCTCCGGTCCGCGACCCGGATTAACCCGAATGGCGATTACTTTAGAGTTTGTCACCCTCGCGTATGCGGGGGTCCAGGCCGTTGCTACGAAAAAAGCCTGGATTCCCGACTACTCGGGAATGACGAAATCCTCACGTTGCCTGGGGTTTCCGGCTTAAGTAAGCACCATTCGGATTAACCCGATTCTATCCTGTCGGAACGGCGGTACTTCGCCGCACGACCCTGTGCTAAATTCGTGCGGCTTGAGCGCAGCCTTATCCAAGGAGAATGAAAATGCCGTATGTCACCGCATCTGACGGAGTGCGACTGTATTTCGAAGAGGCGGGCAGCGGCGTGCCGGTGGTGTTCGTGCATGAATTTCTGGGGGATATTCAGGCCTGGGAACCCCAGCTACGCTATTTTTCGCGGCGCTATCGGACCATCGCCTTCAATGCGCGCGGTTATCCGCCGTCGGACGTGCCGCAGCGAGCCGACGACTACTCTTTCGACCACCAGCGCGCCGGAATTCTCGCGGTACTGGATGGTCTGCAGATCGAGCGTGCGCATATCGTCGGGCTTTCGATGGGAGCGTTCGCCACGTTTTACTTCGGCATGCGCTGGCCGGAACGCGCGTTGTCCCTGACGCTGGCCGGTATCGGGTCGGG
>JAYVWK010000025.1:0-3239 GCA_043786185.1 Burkholderiales bacterium | reverse complement strand
TGCAGTTGTTGATTGATGTGGCGGCCGATGTCGGCCGCATGATCCGTGGCGAGACCGCTGCGGCTGCTTCGCTGCAAAACTTCCAGTAATCCAACCAGGACCTCCGATGCCATTGTTTTCCCCCGAGACCACCGGCTTCATCGTGATCTCCCTGCTGCTGGTCTGGATGGCGCTAGGCGCCCATATCGGTGTGGCCCTGGGTCTGGCCGGGTTTGTCGGCATTTACTTGTCTGTCGGGCCAGACGCCGCCTTTGCACAAATCGCCGCGGTGCCGTTTGGCACCATCAACTCGTTTTCCCTCGCGGTCATTCCTCTCTTCATCCTGATGGGTTCGTTTGCCACAGTGTCGGGCATCACCACCGAACTGTTCAGAATGGCCTATGTATGGATCGGCGGTTTGCGCGGCGGCCTGGCGATGGCCACCGTGATGTCGTCGGCGGCATTCGGCGCGGCGTCCGGCTCGACGATTGTCAACGCCGCGGTGTTCACGAAAATGGCGATGCCGGAAATGGCGCGCTTCGGTTACGACATCCGCTTGAATGCCGGCTGCATCGCCGCCGCCGGTACCCTGGCGGCATTGATTCCACCGAGCATCCTGATGGTGATTTACGCGGTGATCACCGAGCAGTCGATCGGCAAACTCCTGATCGCCGGCATTGTGCCGGGCATTCTCACCGCGCTCATCTACTGCGGCGGCATCTACATCCTGGCGCGGGTGCGCCCTGACCTGGCGCCCCTGGCCAACCTCAAGTTCAGCTGGGCGGAAAGATGGCAGTCGCTGCAGGGCGTCTGGGGCATCATGATCCTTTTCGTGCTGGTGGTCGGCGGCATTTACGGAGGCTATTTCCCGGCCACCTATGCCGGTGCGGTTGGGGCGTTTGGCGCGTTCGTCATCGCCCTCTCCAAACGGCGCCTGGGCTGGGGCTCCCTGGTTGAAGTGCTCAAGGAGGCTGCGGTCACCACATCGGTGATATTCATCATCGTGGTGGGGGGCATGCTGTTCGCGCGCTTTCTCACCTACTCGGGGTTGGTGACCACGATTTCGTCGGCAATGATCGGCCTGGGTGTGGGCAAGTACACCTACTTGTTGGGATTTGTCGTGCTGTTTACCATCCTCGGATGTTTCATCGAACCGATCGCCATCATGGTGATGACCTTGCCCATCATGTTCCCGGTGATGATGCAAGCCGGGTTTGATCCGATCTGGCTGGGTGTCGTAGCCGTCAAACTGGCCGAGATCGGGGTTCTCACCCCGCCGGTCGGGCTGAACGTCTTTGTGGTCAAGAGTTCGTCGCCCATACCGGTCACGCTCGGGCAGGCCTTCGCCGGGGTGACACCGTTCATCTTGCTCGACTTTCTTTCGCTCGGGCTCTATGTGGCTTTCCCGGAGATGATTACCTGGTTGCCCAATCTCACCGCTCCCTGAAGGTCGGCAGCCAAGCGGCGCGATCGATTGCGCGGGCGCTCGGCATATGGGGTCGGCTTGACCCGGTAAACCACTCACCACGAAGAGGAGCGCCGGCATGAAACGCGGCTACGCCAACACCCCGGAAGGGCAGATCCACACCTACAGCCACGGCCGCGGTGCGCCGCTCATGCTGCTGCATGAAACGCCACGCTCGGCCTGGAGCTTCGCGCCCCTGATGAAGCTGTTGGGCGGCAAATTCAGTTGCCTGGCGCCCGACACCCTGGGCTTCGGCATGTCGGATGCGCCGCCTGCCAACGGCAAGATCGAAGACCTCGCCCGCAGCATGATCCACGTGCTCGATGAACACGGCATAGCGCGCACCAACGTGCTGGGCTTTCACACCGGCAACAAGATCGCCGCGGCGATGGCGGCCGCCTATCCCGAGCGCATCTCGAAGGTGATCCTGGTGGGCATGACCCACAGCCTGGTGGTGTCGCGCAAGGAACGCAACGCGGCGATCATGAACATCGTGCGCCGCCACATGGGCAACTACGCCGAAAACAGCGATGGCTCGCACCTGTTGCGCAACTGGGCCTCCGACTTCAACGCACTGGCCGGCGTCTGGTGGAACCCGGCCATCATGACCGGGCGCCGCATCACCGATGCAACTCTGCGTGGCCAGGAGGCGCGCATGATCGAGATGATTCAGTGCCGGCGCGCCATCGCACAAGTGTATTCGATGAATTTCGATTTTGATTTCGCCGCCACCCTGCGCCGTGTAAAGGCGCCGACCCAGGTGATCGAATGCCGCGTGCCGGAAGAAACCCACCTGGGCGCGCAGGGCCCGAAGATGATGAAGTTGCTCAAGCGCGGTGAACTGGTCTCGCTCGACCAAGCCGGCTTCGATGCCACTGAGGCATTCGCCACCGAAATCGCCCGAGCGGGGTGCCGCTTCCTGCTCAAGCCATAAGAGGCAAACATGAAAATCTGGCACCAGAGCTACACCGACCTGACCGTGATGCCGCTGTATAAAAAGACCTTGACCGAACATGCGGCCAAGGTCATGGGCAATGACGGCGCGGTGGTCGTGCATGGCTTGCGCCCGGGCACCTACGCGCCGGGCTGCGCACCGATCGATGCGATCCGCCATCGTTACGTGGCCACCATGCTCGAAACACAGATCTGCGACGCCGCCCTGATCGCCGAGCGTGAGGGCTTCGATGCGATGGCGATCGGCTGCTTTTTCGACCCGGCGCTGCGCTCGGCGCGCTCGCTGGTGAACATCCCCGTCATGGGCTTGGGCGAGAGCTGTGCGCTGGTGGCCTGCTCGCTGGGGCGCAAGTTCGGCCTGGTCACGCTGTGCGCCGACCAGTCCGCCGATTACTCCGACCTGATGCATGCCTACGGGCTGGAGCGGCGCTTTGCCGGTGCGGTGGCGGTGGAGCCGGCAATCGACGAATTCGCGCTCGAAGCCGATGAAGCCACCGCGCAGGCGGTCGAGGCGCGTTTTGATGCGGCCTGTGCAACAGTGATCCGGCAAGGGGCCGACATCATCATTCCGGCCGATGGCGTGTTGAACGAATTCCTGGTGCGCCGCGGCCGCCTCAAGGCGCATGGCGATGTGCCGGTGATGGATAGCCTGGGCGTACTGTTCCAGCATGCGGCATTCTTCGCCCGCATTGCGCGCAGCACCGGATCAGGCGTGAGCCGGCGCCAGCTTTACACGCAACCATCCGCCGCGATGATTGACCATGTTCGAGGCTTTGCCGGCCAGCGCGATCTGGTGAACGACTTCTCCGGCAAGCCTTGACCCCTGGGCACAGTCGCGCCG
>JAYVWK010000024.1:0-5358 GCA_043786185.1 Burkholderiales bacterium | reverse complement strand
GGCCTGGCTTGCGACTGCGGATCAATTGTTCGAGGACCGCCTGATGGCCGTGGCCATCGCTGCTCGCAACGAAGGAGGTGACCTTGGTGGCCACCGTTCTTCATGCATGCTGGTATACGACACCGAATCGTACGCACGCACCGACTTGCGCATCGACTTCGTGCCCAAACGTGAAGGTCAACCGGATGCGGTTGACGCATTGAAGGACATTCTCGACCGCTGGAAGCCGATGATCGGTTACTACAAAGTCAGGCCGCACAATCCGAGCATGCCGGGCTGGGCCGACTGGTTGGCCGCACAGGGAACCCCGTTCCAGGAATAGAGGGCTTGCCTGCCTCGACAGCGAGTCAGCGCTGCTACTTGCCCATCCGGCTGGCGATGTCGGCGGCATGCTCGACCACCTTGTAGCCGGTGACGCTCCAGTGCACATGCCCGTTGATCAGCACCGCGATCATCAGCGCTTCGGTGATTTTGCCTACAGTGAGCCCGGCCTTGAGGCCGGCTTCGACATGTGCCTTGGCACCCTCCTCGTGGCCGGCGATGACGTCGAGCACGATGAAAATCAGTTCGGTGGTCGCGCGGTCAAGATGGCCGTCGGGCGGGTCGCGATAAATCGCTTCGCGTGCCGCCAGATAGGCCGCGTATGCGGCCGGCGCGTGGCGCCGCATCGCATCCACCGAGGCCGGCATCGCGCCGATGGTTTGCTCGAAGTGTTGAACGTCGCGTACATTTTCGGTCATGGCCTGGCAGTCTCCTCAAGCAGGGCGTGGTGCATCACCGTGTGTCGACCGGGCGCCGCAAGGTCGGCAAGCCGATGCCGGTGGCGTCAAACCCGCCGTCCACCGCCAGCGTCTGGCCGTTGATATAGCTGGCCGCATCGCTGCACAGGAACCATACCGCCGCGGCGATCTCGGTTTCCGCACCGTAGCGATTGAGCGGTATCGCGTCATGGTAGTCGGCGCGAATCGCAGGCGTGTGAACCTGCCTGGCCATCGCGGTATCGACCGGCCCGGGTGCCACGGCATTGACGCGGATACCCAGATTGCCGAGCTCGGCGGCCTGCTGTTTGGTCAGGTGCGCGAGTGCCGCCTTGCTGGTGCCGTAGGCCACCCGCAATGTGCTGGCCCGCAGGCCCGAGATCGAGCAAATGTTGACCACGCTGCCGCCGCCGTTTCGCAGCATCACCTTAGCGCAGGCCTGGGTGCAGAGGAACGGGCCGTCAAGGTTGACCGCCAGCACGCGCGACCATTCCTCGTAAGTGGTTTCCAGCAAGGGCTTGAATACCGCGATGCCGGCATTGTTGATGAGCGCGTCGATGCGCCCGAAATGCAGGACGCTGCGGTCGACCGCCGCCTGCACCTGGTGCGGATCGGCGACATCGGTTTCGAGCGCCAGCACCGTCCCGGTCGCGCCCAGCCTGGCAGCCGTGGCATGCAGCGCCGCGGCGTCGATATCGATCAGCGCGACGCGATATCCCTCATGCAGAAAACGCTCCGCTATGGCCAGCCCGATGCCGCGCGCCGCTCCGGTTACCCATGCCACCTTGCCGCCGTTCGAACCCATGCCTTTGCGCTCCTTGCCGCCCGCGGCCGCACCACGGTCGACATCCGACCGCTGCGCAACCGCGCAACCGGCTACAGCAAGCGCCCCTTAGCGACGGCGCTTTCCGTTCAGCACTCCCGCCTCAATCCGCCTGGCGCCGCAGGAACGCCGGGATCTCGTACTTGTCCATCCCGGCATTCTGCAGCGCCTCGACCTGGGCCTGGCGGCTGGCACGCCCGGAGCGAAACACCGCCGGCGTGTCCAACGCATGGTAATCAACGGCAGCCGGCTGGTCGAACGGCGTGGCCACCGCAATCGGCACATTGTCGGTGCCGGTGCGCAGCGCCGTTTGCGGCACCAGCACCGGCTTGTCGCCACGCCGCGCCATCGCGCGCCCCAGGCCGGTGGCCACCACGGTGACACGCAGCCTGTCGCCCATGCTCTCATCGAATACCGCGCCGCAGATCACATGCGCATCCGGATCGGCGAAGTGCTTGATGGTATCCATCACCTCCTTGTATTCCTTCATCTTGAGCGACTTGTTGGCGGTGATGTTGACCAGCACGCCACGCGCGCCGCTTAAGTCCACGCCTTCAAGCAGCGGGCTTGCCACCGCCTGCTCGGCGGCGATGCGCGCGCGATCCATGCCTTCGGCATAGGCCGAACCCATCATCGCCATGCCCATCTCGGCCATCACCGTCTTCACGTCCTCGAAGTCGACGTTGATCAGCCCCGGCTGGTTGATGATCTCCGAGATGCCGGCCACCGCGTTATGCAGCACGTCATCGGCGGCGGCGAAGGCCTGTTCCATTTCGACATCGTCGCCCAGCACTTCCATCAGCTTCTCGTTCAGGATGACGATCAGCGAATCGACATGCTCGGACAATTGGGAGATGCCGGCCTCGGCCATGCGCATGCGCCGCCCGCCCTCGAAGAGGAAGGGCTTGGTGACCACGCCCACGGTCAGGATGCCCATTTCCTTGGCGATCTCGGCTACCACCGGTGCCGCGCCGGTGCCGGTGCCGCCGCCCATGCCGGCGGTGATGAACACCATGTGCGCGCCGTCGAGCGCTTCGCGAATGCGCTCGCGGTCGGCCAACGCCGCCTCACGCCCCTTGTCCGGATTCGCACCCGCACCCAGGCCGGTGGCACCAAGCTGGATCTGCGTTTCAGCGCCGGTGCGCGTCAACACCTGGGCGTCGGTGTTGGCGGCGATGAATTCGACGCCATGCACTTCACGCCGGATCATGTGGGTGATCGCATTGCCACCGGCACCGCCGATGCCGATCACCTTGATGTTGGTACCGCTGGTTTCTGTTTCCAGAACCTCGAACTTGTTTGGCATGCTGGGATTCTCCTTGACGAATCGAAATTGAACTTGAACCACCAAAATTGAGAAACCTAGAAATTCGGGGATGTCGGCTAGCCCGCGCTTTTCGCGCCGGTGAGCCGATAGCCCCTAATCACCAGATTCCCCCCACGAAACACCTTCTCCTTCGTAGCCTTTCCCTGGGCATTTGCCCTCTCGAATCAGCCGGCTTCGCCGGTGATTCGAGACAAAGCTGCACTTTCGTAGCCCTTGCCTTCCGGAATCGTCTGGCTTCGCCAGCGGTTCCGGACAAATCAGTCCAGGCAAAAGTAGGTTTTTACTTTTGCCTGACCCTTAAAAATTGCCCTGAAACCAGGTCTTCATCCGCCCAGCCACGTTTTTCAGAGAGCCGGTCTTCTGCAACACACGGCCATGGTGTTGGCGCTGCGCCAGCCCTTCGAACAACAGGCCGATGGCGGTGGCGTAGCGCGGTCCCTTGACCACGTCGGCCAGGCTGCCGTCATATTTGGGGCTGCCCACCCGCACCGGCATCGAGAACATCTCCTCGCCCAGTTCAACCAAGCCCGGCAGCGCCGCCGAACCGCCGGTCAGCACCACGCCGGAGGACAGCAACTCCTCATAGCCGGATTCGCGCAGGGTCTGCTGGATCAGTTGAAACAGTTCCTCGACGCGCGGCTCGATCACCGCCGCCAGCGCCTGCCGGCTCATGCTGCGTGGCCCGCGGTCGCCGATGCCCGGCACTTCGATCATCTCGTCGGCACCGGCCAAGCGCTGCATCGCCACCCCGTGCCTGATCTTGATGTCCTCGGCTTCCGGCGTGGGCGTGCGCAAGGCCATTGCGATATCGTTGGTGATCTGGTCGCCGGCGATCGGTATCACCGCGGTGTGGCGAATCGCTCCCTGGGTGAAGACCGCGATGTCGGTGGTGCCGCCGCCGATATCGACCAACGCGACGCCCAGCTCCTTCTCGTCGTCGGTCAGACAGGCCAGGCTGGATGCCAGCGGCTGCAGGATCAGGTCGCCCACATCGAGACCGCAGCGGCGCACGCACTTGACGATGTTCTGGGCCGCCGACACCGCACCGGTGACGATATGCACCTTCACTTCCAGGCGCATGCCGCTCATGCCGAGCGGTTCGCGCACATCTTCCTGGCCGTCGATGATGAATTCCTGGGTCAGGATATGCAGAATCTGCTGGTCGGTCGGGATATTGACCGCGCGCGCGGTCTCGATCACGCGATCGATGTCAACCTGCGTCACCTCGCGGTCCTTGATCGCCACCATGCCGTGCGAATTGAAGCTCTTGATGTGGCTGCCGGCGATGCCGGTGAACACGCGCGAGATCTTGCAGTCGGCCATCAGCTCGGCTTCCTCGAGCGCGCGCTGGATCGAGCCGACGGTGGTGTCGATATTGACCACCACGCCTTTCTTGAGGCCGCGCGATTCATGGCCGCCGGTGCCGATGATCGACAGCCGTCCTTCAGGCGTGACCTCGGCCACCACCGCGATGATCTTCGAGGTACCGATATCTAAGCCCACAATCAGGTCCTTGGCGTCGCGCGTCTTGTTCATGCTCATGTTTTTCAACCTTCCTTCATGCGCGGGCTTGCTGCGCCTGGGTGCGGCGCGCAAGCGGCTTCTGCTTGCGCGCCGGCGCGACTGCCTTGGGTCTGGCGGTTGTCGCCGGCTGCACCTGCGCGCGCAAGCCGGGCGCGCGCACGGCGAAACCGTTCGGATAACGCAGGTCCACTACTTCAACCCGCGCGTTCAGGCGCCCGATGGTTTCGGCATAGTGGGTGACGAAGCGCTCGATGCGCGTCTGCACGCTTGATTGCGCCTGTTCGCGGCCGATCTCCACCACCAGGCCGCTTGCCAGGCGCAGGGTCCAGGCCTGCCGCGGTGACAGGGTCAGCACCTGTGGCGCCAGACCGATGACCGCCAGGTGCTCGCGCAGCAGCGCGTACTGGCGCGCCACCTCGCGCTCGCTGCCTTCCGGGCCGCTCAGAAGCGGCAAGCGGGCGGCCAATGCCGTTTCGCCGGCTGCGTTGAATGCTTCGCCGTGAACGCTCACAAAACGATTGCCACTCTCGTCATTCCAGCGCGCCAGCACCCGGTGCTCTTCGAGCCGCACCACCAGCCGGTCCGGCCACTGCCGCCGCACGCTGGCGCGTCTCACCCAGGGCAATGACTCGAATGCCGCCCTGGTCTGTGCCAGATCGGCGGTGAAGAACGTGCCGTTGATCTGCGGCACGCAGACCCGCGCCACGCGCAGGGCAGTCACGTGTTCAAGCGCCTCGGCACCGGATGCCTGTACCACCACGGTGCGAATCGCGAAGTAGGGTTGGGCCGTCAGCCAGCGCAACGCGGCGTAAGCCGCGAGCGCGAACGCGAGCACCAGCATGGCCGCGGCCAGGCGATTCATGGTGAGGACGTCGTTCCACATAAAATTATTCGGTCAAAAGTGAAAACCTACTTTTGACCGGCGC
>JAYVWK010000023.1:0-16057 GCA_043786185.1 Burkholderiales bacterium | reverse complement strand
ACACTTGAGCGCCTCTTCCGCACATGCCGGCGCCACTGCCGGTAACGGACCGGACTGGTCGCAATTGCCGATCTTTCCGCTGGGCACGGTACTCTTTCCCGGCGGCCTCTTGCCGCTGCGGGTATTCGAGGCGCGCTACATCGACATGACACGCGAATGCATGAAGCGTGGCACGCCCTTTGGTGTTTGCCTGATCAAGGAAGGGGTTGAGGTCGGTTCACCAGCGCTACCGCACGCAATCGGCTGCTTAGCCGAGATCCGCGACTGGGACATGCAGCAACTCGGCGTTTTGCACATCAAGACCGTCGGTACCCGTCGCTTCCGCATCGAGACCATGCAAGCCAAACCCGATGGCCTGGTTCAAGCCACGGCCCAACCGCTCGACGCCGATCCAAGCGTGATGGTGGGCCCCGAGTTCGTCGCCTGTGGGGCAATTCTGCAATCGATACTCCCGAAACTGCCGGTCGGCGTGATCGCCGAACCCTACAATTTCAGCGACGCCAGTTGGTTGTCCAACCGCTTGGCGGAGGTGTTGCCGATACCGCCGGTGGCCAAACAGAGACTGATGGAATTGGAGGATGCCGAAATGCGCCTGGAGATCATTCAACGTTTTCTCGAGCAGCAAGGCCTGAAGTAGTATCTTGGCTCTGCCGATGCCGCCCAAGGCGGACAGCCGACTGCCAGGCACATTCAAGTCAACAGCGGCGCATCCTGGAGTGCCAGCAAGAGCTTTCTGACCGGTGCCGGCAAGCCGGCATCAAGCGCCTGTGACAGCGGCATCCATGAGTAACGCGGCTCGCGCGCTACTTTCTTAGTCGAGAGGGTAGGCTGGGCTATGTGGACCGGTCGGATCGTCAGATGGTAGTGGGTAAATCCATGCTCGATCGCACCCAGCACAGCATGCCCGTGCCAGTCCGCGCCGAGCGTTTCGGCCAGCATCCGCGCGCCTGCAAGATCGTCTGCCTGCGGCAGGCACAGCAAGCCGCCCCAGATACCGGCCGGCGGGCGACGTTCCAGCAAAACCTGCCCGCGGGACTGCATCATCAGCATGATGCAAGAGCGGCGCGGCAGCAGCTTGCGCGGCCGCTTATGCGGCAATTCGGTAGTGCGGTCCAGCCGACGTGCCACGCAATCGGTGGCCAGTGGACAGGCCGTGCAGCGTGGTCGGGTACGGGAACATAGTGTCGCACCGAGATCCATCAGCCCCTGGGTATAGGGCTCAAGGCCGCGCATGGGCAGCAGGGCCAGGGCGCGCTCCCACAAAGCCGCTTCGACCGCCGGAAGCCCAGGGTAGCCGTCTACGCCAAAGTAACGCGCGAACACCCGCTTGACGTTGCCATCGAGGATGGCGGCGCGCTGTCCAAATGCAAAAGCGGCCACCGCTGCCGCGGTGGACCGTCCAATGCCCGGAAGTCGTGTCAGGTCCGCCTGCGTCCTCGGAAATTCACCGTTGAATTCGTCCACAATGATGCGGGCGGCGCGGTGCAGATTGCGCGCCCGGCTGTAGTAACCGAGGCCGCTCCACAGGCGCATTACCTCGTCGACCTCGCCCGCGGCGAGTGCGTGCAGGTCCGGAAATCGGTCAAGAAAACGCTGGTAGTAGCCGATCACCGCCACTACCTGGGTCTGCTGCAGCATGATTTCGGATAGCCAGACCCGGTAAGGATCGCGGGTGTTTTGCCACGGCAAGTCATGGCGGCCATGGTCCCGCTGCCAGGCGATCACGCGATCGGCGAACTGGCTATCGCCCGTGCGACCGGGTTCGGCCGCTCTGTCGCCATCGGGATTCGCATCCAGCGGCACTTGCGCCCGGGCGCGTCCCCCGGCAACAACGGCCTGCGCGCGACGCTTAACGGCCAAGCAATCCCCGAAGCTTTTCCCGGGCCTTGTCCTGCGGCGACTGCTGCGGGGCCGGCGCGGGCGCTTGGCCGGGTGCAGTTGCCGCCTTGTCCTGCGGCTTGCCAAGACCCAGCCTTTCGCCCAGCTTGTCCTTGACCGAATCCTTGATCTTTTCAGTGGCCAGGCTGCCGGCTACCGCGCCGTATTGCACATCGTACTTGAGCGCCTCGAACGGCCCGTTGATCTTGACCGGGATGGTGAGCCCCTTCAAGGCCGCCAAATCCTTGGCATCCTGACCGCCCGAGGTATTGACCACCGTCGCCTTGGCCAGGTAATCCATCGCGCCTGCCGGAATGTCAACCGTGCCGGCACCACCCAGCCGCACGAAAGGCGACTTGGCGTCGAGGTCGGTCGAGGTGGCGATGCCGTTCCTGATCTGGGCGCTGATTTTCATCTCGGTGAAATCGGTTTTGTCCTCTTTCCTCGCTTCCTGAACTTTCGATTTGTTGAGCGACAGCGCCGCTTTGGCTTCGCGAAATGACTTGGCCAGGTTGATGCCCTTGTAGGCGCCATCCTTGAGCAGAATCTCGGTTTTGCCGTTGAGGGCTTTCTTGAGCGCTGTGACGGTGTTGCCATTGGTGGTGATGTCGAGCAGCACGTTGCCGCGCCCTTCGAGAATGTCCTTATTGATCGCGTCTTTCATCAAGGGATTGATGTTCACCCCTGTCAGGGTCTGGCGGACCGCGAAGGAATTGGTGAGTGCGTTGACGCTCACCGCGCCCGCCAAAGTACCTTGATACAGGCCTGCGTTGAGCGGATTGACGTCAAGCTTGCCGCCCGCAGCCTTGATCACCATGCTGACGTTGGCAGCTTTCACGTTGTTGACCTGCAACTGACCGACCTTGATCGTGCCACTGGCGTTCAGTGCTTTCAGGCCTGACAGGTCAAATGGCTTTTCCGCCGGTGCCGGTGCGCCTTTGCCTGCCTCTCCAGCCGCCTTGGGCGGAAAATACTTGTCAAGGTTGAGACGGTCGACATTGATGTCGAAAGTGATGGCCGCATTCTTGAATTTCGCCACGCCAACCTTGGCCTGGATCGCGCTCTCGTCAAATTTCGTCGATAGGTCAGCGCTGGCGGTCTCGCGCGTCAGGTCGGCGCGCAGGCTGCCGTTGATGGGCAACTTCACGCTTTTCATCGGCATTTGCGGATTGGCGACGGTGAGATCGGCGGCGAAGCGCGGCAAATCAAACTGGCGCGCTTCGAGACTGGCGCTAAGCGTGGTGTTGATGCTGCCGGAGATCACGGTGTCGCCGAATTTAGCCTGCATGATGTCCAGCGCGATTCTGCCCACGTTCAGCGCCTTGGCCGAGCCCTTGACCTCGCTCAAACTGAATTTCGCGTCGACCAGTTCGCGACCCGAGAGCTTCAGGCTGCCGGTAATGGCCTCGCCGCTGGCAGACTCCTTGTTCACCGCCAGCTTCGGTGCGTCAATCTTCAGATCAAAACCTTCGTCGCCGCGTTTGCCAACCGCGTTAAGCGTGACGCCATCGAGTGCGATTTGACCCGCCCCCAGATTGATCAGAAGCTTCGGCGCGCGGGCCTTGAAATCGTTGAGCAGCAGCCCCGGCATCGCGCCGGAGCCGCTGGCCGCCAAGTCTTCGATGGCAAACTTGTGGTTTGCCGTATCGGCCTCGAACTTGGCCGCATCGAGCTTGACCGAACCGGACTCGCTGCCGCGCCGCCCCTTGGCCTCGAGCGCCAGTTTCTCCGCGGAGACGGCCTGCGTCTTGCCGTTGGCGGCAAGTTTGGGAGCACTGAGCTTCAACTCGAACGGTTCGCGATCCAGGGTGCCGCGCGCCTCGACAGCAAGCTTTTGCGCATCGATCGCCAGCGTGTTGCCGTCGAGCTTGAGTTCTCCCGCAGACACCTTCGCATCCAGGCCAGCCAGGTCCAGCCCCGGCTTGCCCTTCTCGTCAGCCAGGCGCACCGACCCCGCCGCCTTCGCCTCAAGAGATGAAAACGCGTACAGCTTCTTTTCGAGATCGAACAAAATGCCACCGACAACACTCAACTGCGCGTTGATCGAAGGTTTGCTGCCTTCGATCTTTGCCGTCAAGTCGATCTTGCCCGGCACCTTGTCGGCGATACGGCCGGTGGTCAGACTTAACTGTGCAAGTGAAAGCGTCTGACCGCTGGTCTCGTCGCGGTAAGTAACGACGGCGTTGCCAAGCTTGATGCCTTCGACGTCGAATTTCAGCGCGTCTTCGGGCTTCTCCTCCTTGGACAGCAGGTCATCGAAATTGAACTTGCCATCCCGCCCCTTGATGACATTGGCAACCAGGCCATCGATTTCAATGCGGTCGACCAGCAGTTCCTTTTTCAACAAGGGCAGCAAGTCGACGTAAAGTTTGGCGCGCTCCAGCTTCAAGAACTGCTTGTCGCTCTTGAGCTCCGAGAGAGTCACCTGGCCTAGTTCGACGCCAAGCTTCGGAAACACCTTGAGCGAAATGTTGCCGGGAATGCCAAGCGTGCGCTGCTTCTTCTCCAGCACAAGCTTGGTGATGTCGGTCTTGAACTTGTTGGGGTCGAAGGTCGCGCTGATGATGGCGACAGCGACAATCAAGAGGCCCATCAGAGCGCCAACACCGATACCCAGCCATTTGAGGATTTTCATGGATTACCCAGCACGGGACTCAAGCAGCAAAGTGTAGCGCAGGCCGCGCGTCGAAACGTGCTTGCAAGGATTGATAGGCATCAGACGTTGAACCTGAAATGCATCACGTCGCCATCCTTGACGATGTACTCTTTGCCTTCCACGCGCATCTTGCCGCGATCCTTGGCGCCCTGCTCCCCCTTGCAGGCAACGTAGTCGTCGTAGGCGATGACTTCGGCACGGATGAATCCTTTCTCGAAGTCGGTATGGATCGCGCCTGCCGCCTGTGGTGCGGAAGCGCCCACCGGCACCGTCCAGGCGCGCACATCCTTGACGCCGGCGGTGAAATAGGTCTGCAGGCCCAGCAGCGCATAGCCGGCCCGGATCACGCGATTCAGGCCGGGCTCGGTCATGCCCATTTCCTTGAGGAAATCCAGTTTGTCGGCATCTTCCAGGCCCCCGATTTCCGCTTCGATCGCACAGCTTACCGCCACCACCGGAGCATGCTCGGCGGCGGCATGGGCCCGTACACGTTCAAGCATCGGGTTATTCTCGAACCCCGATTCCGAAACGTTGGCCACGTACATGCTGGGTTTGGCGGTCAACAGGAACAGCGGCTTGAGAAGGTCCCGCTCTTCCTTGGTCAGCGCCACGCTGCGCGCCGGCTTCGCTTCGTTCAACACCGGCTGAATCTTTTCGAGCAAAGCGACGATGCGCTGCGCCTCCTTGTCGCCGCCCGATTTGGCGATCTTCGAATAGCGGCTGTACTGCTTCTCGACCGAGGCCAAGTCGGCCAAGGCAAGTTCGGTGTTGATGGTCTCGATATCGGCGATCGGATCGACCCTGCCGTTGACGTGCACCACATTGGCATCCTCGAAGCAGCGCACCACGTGCGCGATGGCATCGGTCTCGCGAATGTTGGCCAGGAACTGGTTGCCCAGCCCCTCACCCTTGGAGGCTCCCGCCACCAGCCCGGCGATGTCGACGAATTCCACCGCGGCAGGCAGCACGCGCTGCGGCACCACGATCGCCGCCAGCACGCCTAAGCGTGCGTCGGGCACCTCGACGATACCGACGTTGGGTTCGATGGTGCAAAACGGATAGTTCTCGGCCGCGATGCCGGCCTTGGTCAAGGCGTTGAATAGAGTGGACTTGCCGACGTTGGGCAAACCGACAATGCCGCATTTGACACTCATGATGGTGCTTCCTAAAGGGATTGGGCGAAGGATAAATCGGGACGTTCAAGCCATGCCGCGGCTGCGTCGGCAAAGCGCGCGCATTCGGCGACCGCACGCTTCCACGCGGCAATGCGCGCCGCGTGGTCGACACCATAGCGGTAGAAATCGTTGCGGTCCGGCAGTTTGGCATTGGGCAGGCGCGCCACCAGTTCGGGCGAAGGCGCGATCAGGATCATGCTGGCAAGCCAATCGCCGCCCCGGCCACGCACTCCCTGCTTGCGCCATGGCAGAAACTTGTCGAGCCATCCGGGTGTCACGCTGGCGCTGAAATGCGGATACAGCGTCAGGCGATCAAGGCGTTCATACGGATAAAAGAGGTGATAGTCGATCAAGCCACCGTCCCAGTAGGCGCCTGCGGGCGCGCCGGGAATGTCTCGCACCGCCTGGCTTACGATCGGAATCGAACCGGATGCAAGCAAGGCCTCGAGCGCATTGTGAGTCGTGAGCGGCACATGGGTGAGCCCGAACGCGTCGGCACTGAACAACGCGTCGCTTGCCTTCGCCCGCGGCCCGTGGCTGAACACCACCCGCTGCAGATGCTGCGCAAGATACGACCGTCCGCGCGCATTGGCCAGCGCCGCCCGGCCAAAGGCGGCGCGCGAGTCATTGCCCGCAAGCACACCCGTGGCGCGCGCAGTCAACACCCGCAAAGTCAGGTTGTCGCGCGGACGCCACCGGCCAAAACCGGCGTGCACATTCGCGCGCATCAACGCGGCGACCACGCCAGGTCCAGGTTTGTGGCCGTAGTTCTGATTCTCGATGTAGCCGCGTTCAAGCCCGGCAAGCGCCGCCACCGGATTCTCATGCGCGGCAGCCGCCATGCGCCACGCTCCGATGGAGGCGCCGATCAACGTCAAGTCGGGCGCCTCGCGCAACCATTGGCCGAACAACCAGCGATCCAGGGGCATCAGGACTAAGCCTTTTGGGCCGCCGGCGGCAGCGGGAATGCAGGCGATGTCCGCCGGCTTCAAACCTTCGCGCATGATATGCGCGCGTGCGCGGCAGCCCAGCTTGACCGTGAATGCACGTGTCACGCCGGCTTTTTCTTGGCATGCAGTTTCATGACCGCCACCGCCAGGTTGCCTGCGATCGCATCCGGCATCACCTCGGCCGCGCGGCCGATGCATTCCTCGATCAGTTGAAGATGCTCGCCACTAGGACGATGCAAGACGAAATCGACGACCTCCTGCGCAAGCCCGAGTTCGCGCGGATGGCCAACGCCGATGCGAATACGCCAGAAATCGGTGCTGCCCAGGCGCGCCTGGATATCCTTGAGACCATTGTGCCCAGCGTGGCCACCGCCTTGCTTCATCTTGATCGCACCGGGCGGCAGGTCAAGCTCGTCGTGCGCCACCAGAATCTCCTCGGGCGCGATTCTGTAGAAGGCCGCCAGCGCCGCTACCGCCTGACCCGAACGATTCATGTACGTCGAGGGCTTGAGCAGGTAGGCAGTGCCGCACTTGGCAAGCGCGCCGAAAAAGCCCTTCTCATTGCGAAAACTCACGCCGCGCGCGCGCGCCAACGCGTCGGCCAACCAGAACCCCGCGTTGTGCCGCGTGTTCTCGTATTCCGCCCCGATGTTCCCCAGCCCAACGATCAACCTGATGGCCATAAACTAAAAAAGCCCCGGCTTGCGCCGGGGCCCCGTCGAATTATGCGGCGCCACGCACCGCATGAATGAGACGAATTGGTCCGTCGCGTAGCGAACGGACCAATGGCGATTACTTCTTGGTTTCCTTCTTGGTTTCCTTCTTGGCAGGCGCCGCTGCCTTGCCGGCGGGAGCCGCCTTGCCGGCGGGAGCCGCCTTGCCCGCGGGCGCCGCCTTGCCGGCAGCAGCAGCATCGGCCGGCTTTTTCTGCGCGGTGGCCGGCACTTCCGCGGCGGCTGCAACGGCGGCTTCATCCTCTTTCTCGCCACCCGGCACCATGGCGCTGGCGATCACCGGGTTGTCGTTGCCGCGGGTGACGGCTCGCACACCGGACGGCAGCTTCAGGTCCTTGATATGGAAGGCGTGACCGGCGGCAATTTCCTGAAGATCCACCTCGATGAACTCCGGCAGGTCTTTCGGCAGACACGCGATCTCGACATCGTTCATGATGTGCGAAACAATGGCGCCGCCGAACTTCACCGCCTGCGAATTCTCGGCGTTGACGAAATGGAATGGCACGCGGATGTTGATCTCGCGATCGGCATCGACGCGCTGAAAGTCGATGTGCTGGATCTGTTGCCTGAACGCATGCATCTGGTGATCACGCAACAGCACCTGCTCAACCTGACCGTCGATCTTGAGATCGAGGATCGAGGCGTGAAACGCTTCCTTGCGCATCGCATGGAACAGTGGATTGTGGTCAATCTCGATATTGGCGGCAGGTTTGGTGCCGCCGTAAACGATACCTGGAACCTTGCCGGCGCGACGCAGGCGGCGGCTCGCACCCGTACCTTGCAGATTGCGCGTGGCAGCAGTGACTTCGATTTTCATGGTGATTCTCCGTTAAGCGCACATTTCCGCGACCAGAGACGCGCGCGTGTTTTTGAAGCAAAAATTAAAGCAAAACGACAGAATTCGCCGCGTTCCTCAATCGATGAACAAATTGCTCACCGAATCCTCGGAGTTGATGCGACGGATGGTCTCCGCCAGCAGTTCGGCCACCGAGAGTTGCCGAATCTTGTTGCACGCGCGCGCATCGTCGCGCAACGCGATGGTGTCGGTCACCACCAGTTCATCCAGCGGCGACACGGCGATCTTCTGCACCGCGCTACCCGACAGCACGGCATGGGTGCAATACGCCACGACCCGCTTGGCGCCACGCTCCTTGAGTACTTCCGCTGCCTTGCACAGGGTGCCTGCAGTGTCGACCATGTCGTCCATGATCACGCAGGTGCGGCCATCGACTTCACCGATGATGTTCATGACTTCCGACACGTTGGCCTTGGGCCTGCGCTTGTCGATGATCGCCAAGTCGCTGTCAAGACGCTTGGCTAAGGCCCGCGCGCGCACCACCCCGCCTACGTCCGGCGACACCACGATCAGATCCTCGAAGTTCTGCTTCCAGACATCGCCCAAAAGGATCGGTGCGGCATAGATATTGTCGACCGGGATGTCGAAAAAGCCCTGTATCTGGTCCGCATGCAGGTCCATGGTCAGGACGCGGTCGACACCGACCGCCTCGAGCATGTTGGCAACCACCTTGGCAGAAATCGCGACGCGCGCCGAACGCGGGCGTCGATCCTGGCGCGCGTAGCCGAAATACGGAATCGCCGCAGTGATGCGCGCCGCCGACGAGCGCTTCAAGGCATCGACGATGACCATGATTTCCATCAGGTGGTCGTTGGTCGGCGCCGAGGTCGACTGCAACACAAAGACATCGCGACCGCGCACGTTTTCGAGAATCTCGACGTTGACCTCGCCGTCCGAAAAGCGCCCCACACTGATGCGTCCGACAGGAATCGTAAGCCGTTTGGCCACATCCTTGGCAAGCAAGGGATTGGCGTTTCCGGACACCACCATCAGGTTTACATTGGACATGGCGCAAGCCCGCGAAAAAACCGGCACTGGCGCGGGCGACTCCGCACCTGCGCATCAGAGAATAAGGTGGCTGGGGAAGAAGGATTCGAACCTTCGAATGCCGGAATCAAAATCCGGTGCCTTAACCAACTTGGCGACTCCCCATCCGTAAAACTCCTGCGCGACATGCCGCTCGTACCAATGAGCCAGACAATCGCGCCAATCCGCATGCGCATCCGCCGCGCATACCGCCTCAGTCGCCCGCGAAATCCGCCAGCGGATGTCGTACCAGCCCTGAAGCGACAAAACCTCCACAATCCGCCGGCCTTTGAGCCAATACCGCCTGTGCCGTATCGCTCGACTCGAATGCGGCGAACACGCATGCGCCCGACCCCGACATGCGCGCCGTCATCAGCGCCAAGGCATCGAAACCATGCAACCATCCAAGCAAGCGCGACACGGCCATGAATTCAGCACACACCACCGGCTCAAGGTCGTTTCGGAAACCCGCAGCCGGAAACGACCATGCGCAAGCGGGAAAGTCTTCTATTTTGACAGATTTGGTGTTTCGGGTCAAATCGGGGGAGCGAAAAACCGTAGCCGTCGGTACCGAACAGAGCGGCACCAAAACCGCGTACCAGCGCCTGGGCAACTCCACCGGAACCAGGTTTTCACCAATCCCGCGAACGAAAGCGTTGCGCCCGAATATGAAAAACGGCACGTCCGCCCCTAGCGCCAGCCCAAGCCGCACCAGTTCTCGACGTGGCAGATCAAGGCCCCAAAGCCGGTTCAAGGCCAAGAGGGTGGTGGCGGCGTCGGAACTGCCGCCGCCCAGTCCACCGCCGATCGGGATGCGCTTGGTCAGTGCCAGATCGGCGCCCAGCGCAGTGCCACGATGCCGTTTCAGCAACTGCGCCGCACGCATCACCAGATCGTCTTCCACGGCAACGCCCGGCAAATCGACAATGCGCCGGAGCACGCCGTCGTCGCGCACGGTGATGTCGAGCGTGTCGCCGAAATCGAGCAACTGGAACACCGACTCGAGTAGATGGTAGCCGTCTCCGCGCCGGCCAACTACATGCAAAAACAGATTGAGCTTCGCGGGCGCGAAGAACGACTGTGGACGCATCGGAAGAGTCAACTGGCCCAGGTGTCGATCACCAGGCGTATTTCCAGTGGCCGCAGGGCGCGCCCATAGGACATGATCAGGCGGCGCGGGCGGCGCGTCGCTTCGCTCTCGTACGCGAATTCGATCTCCCATCCGGCCTCGCTCAAGTGCAAGAGGCGCCCCACCGAATCGCGCCGCGCCGTGCCACTCGCCGAGGCGCGCGCCCGCACCCAATCGGTCAAACCGGAGAGGGGCAAGCGCCAGCCGAGTTGCTGCTCTGTCAGGGTTTCGGCGTCAAGCGCACGCACTTGCTGTTGCCGGCTGTCGGTCAGCACAACCCCGGTGGCGTCGCGCGTGATCTGCGCCAACCGATTGCCCAGCGGCGAAGCCAGGCTGATGTCGTCACGCAGTGGCTGGTGGGTCCAGGCGATCTTGCCGGCAAGGCTGTCTTCACCATAACGCACCGAAAGGCGGCCCTCGAGCACGAAGGAGGTCGACTGCGCCGCGCGCTCGAAGGCAGGATCGGCATCACTTTGCGCGGGTCCGCCTGGCGTCGTACAAGCACCAAGCAAGCAAGCGGCGAGCAGCACAAATACCAGGCCGCATCGCCCCGGTTGAGGGAGCCCGTGCCTGTTGACAATCAAGGCTTGAGCCGTTTGATGGTGTTCTTGAGGGTCTCGTTGTCGGGCGCGTGCGCGGTCGCCTCGCCCCACACACGTTCAGCTTCGGCCGTCCGGCCCAGTTTCCAGAGAACCTCGCCCAAATGTGCCCCGATTTCCGCATCCGGCGTCAGGGTATAGGCGCGCTTGAGCAACTCGTAGGCGCGCGGAAGATCACCCAGGCGATACATGACCCAGCCCATGCTGTCGATGATCATGGCGTCATCCGGCGCCATCTTCAATGCCTTTTCGATCAGCTCACGGGCCTCCGACAGGCGCTCGTTGCGATCGGCCAGCGAGTAACCCAGCGCGTTGTAGGCATGCGCATGGTCGGGCTTCAACTGAATCACTTTTTTCAGATTGGCTTCGAGCAAATCCATGCGCTCGACTTTTTCGGCCGCCATCGCGAAGTCGTACAGCAAGTCGGGGTGATTGGGCAGGCGTTCCAGGCCTTTCTCAAGCACTTCGAATGCCGTGCGATTCTGATTCGCCTCGCGCAGCATCTGCGCTTCTGCCAGGATGATCTGCACCCGCTGGTCGTTCGAAGTCGCCACCACCGATTGCAGATGGGCGCGGCCGTCGGCGACCCGGCCTTCCTTGGCGAAGCTGCGCGCGATCCGGCTTTGTGCGGCGAAATACTGGTCGCCGCGCCCGACCTTGCCATAATGCACGCGCGCTTCCGCGAATTTTTTCTGCTCTTCAGCCACCTGCCCCAAATAGAGGTAAACCAGGTTGGGGTCGCGCGGCTGCTGGCCTAAAAGCCGGGTGAGCGAGGATTCCGCACTGGCGTAGTCCTTGGCGTCCAGCGCCAGCAAACCTAGTGCGTAGAGTACGTCCGGATTATTCGGAAAGTCGCGTTCGATCCGCTGAAATTCGGTGCGCGCCTCGGCGTACTTTTTCTCGCTGATAAGGGACCTGGCATACGCCATGCGCGCTTCCGAAGAGCCCGGATTGAGCAACAAATACGCGCGCAACTCAGCGCTGGCTTCGAGCGCCGACCGCTTGGACAGCAACTGTGCCGCCAACAAGGGCGGAAACTCCCATTCCGGCTTGAGCTTGCTGGCAATGCGCGCCTCGCGAATCGCCAACGCATCTTCGCCGGCGTTGGACGCCGCCTGCGCCACCGAACCATGGGCCTCGGCGACTCCCGGGTGCTGTGCCGCCAGCCGCTGAATGATCGACAGCGTAGCCTTGTGGTCGCCACCGCGCGAGAGTAACCGATTGAACTGCAGGAACCCTTCGGCAACATTGGTGGACGTGGCCGCCAGCAGCCGTTCCAGATGCGGATAAGCCTCTTCACTGAAGCCCGAGGCGATCAACAGGCCGGCCAAGGTCTGGCGTGCTTCCATGTTCTGCGCATCGGCCACAACCCAGATGCGTGCGGCTTCGAGCGCCTTTTCGTTATTGCGCTCGAAGAAGGCGATCTCGACGGCGCGCTTGGCAATCCGCGGGTCCCGCGTGCGCTGGGCAAGTTCAAGATACTTGGCCAGCGAAACGGCCGCCGCACCGCGCTGGCCGGCGATCTCGGCGGCCAGCAGTTCGTACAACAAGCCCGGCGTCAGTTCAACGCTGGGCAGGTTTTGCGACACCGCCCCGGAAATTCTTGGCGCGCTCCGGGGAGCACGTGCGGCAGGCGCTGGCGCGGGGGGCGGTAGCGGCTTGGCTGCCGGCGCCTGCGCAACCTGCACCGGCACGGCCGGTGCGTCCGCCGCGAGCTTGGGCAACTGGGCGCACGCTGCAAGAAGGAGCAGCTGGCACAGCGCGGAAGCAAAAATGAGCTTCGAAGTCATCAGGTTTTTCGTCTTTGCAACGTCTGACCGGTATAGTTCGGTCCGTCCCTCAAGATATTACAGCAGGCCCACGCAAAAGCGACAGCAAACATGCCTGAACTTCCAGAGGTTGAGGTCACACGGCGAGGCATCGCTCCCGGCCTTGAAGGCCACGTTGTCGCCAATGTCGCGATCCGCGACCATCGCCTGCGCTGGCCGGTTGATCCCGCCCTGCCCAAGCTGCTGCGCGGCCTGCGCATCACAAGTGTGGAGCGACGCGGCAAATACCTGCTCCTGGCGTGCGCGGCGAACGATGCGGTGCGCGGCTGGTTGATCATTCATCTGGGCATGTCTGGCTCACTGCGCTTCGTGGCCGCGGGCACGCCGGCGGCCAAGCATGCGCACTTCGATTTACAGGTGGGTCGGCGCATCTTGCGCCTGACCGATCCGCGACGGTTCGGTGCCGTGCTGTGGCATCCGGCTACAGCAGGGCCGATCGCCGGCCATCCGCTCCTGGCATCCTTGGGCGTCGAGCCGTTGACACCCGGCTTCACGGCCAAGCTCTTGTACCAGGCAACCCGCAAGCGCGCCGCAAGCGTGAAGCAAATGCTGCTGGCGGGCGATATTGTGGTCGGAGTGGGCAATATTTATGCCAGCGAGTCGCTGTTTCGCGCGCGCATCCACCCAAAAACGTCCGCCAGCCGCATCAGCCACAAGCGTTACGCGAGGCTGGTTCCGGAGATTCGCGCCGTGCTGTCGGCTGCGATCGCCGCAGGAGGAAGCACGTTGCGCGATTTTTCCAGCAACGACGGGCCGGGCTATTTTCAGCTCGAATACTTTGTCTATGACCGTGAAGGCTTGCCATGCCGGGTCTGCACCTCGCCGATTCGGCGTACGGTGCAGGGCCAGCGCTCGACGTTCTACTGCCCGCAATGTCAGCATTGAGAAGATGCCGGGCATGTTCTGCGACCGTGGATGCGCCTACAGGAGCGCGCCCCGGATTCGACATTTTGTCAGCCCGAGCCCCGTCGGCCTTGGGTTTGCACAGGATTCGGGCATGCGTCTCCAACAGAGACAGGCATAAACCGCGTGCGCCGCGTGCGATAATTTCCAGTTGCCAAGCTTGCCAGTTCCCCTCGCGACCGATCGCCCTTAAGACCATCGCCTCATGAACGGCGTCAACCTCGTCGAACGCTTTCAGCTCTACAGTTCATGGCGCTTCGCCCTGGGGCAGGCGATCATGCGTTTTCGCGACTGGATGGGCGAAAACGGCATCGCCGATGTGCAAGGCATCACGCGCATCCAGCGCGTACTGGATCGCCTGGCCGAAGACAAGCTGTCGATCGCGTTTGTCGCCGAGTTTTCGCGCGGCAAGTCCGAACTCATCAACGCCATCTTTTTCGCCGACTACGGCAGGCGCATCCTGCCTTCTTCGGCCGGGCGCACCACCATGTGCCCGACCGAGCTGCTGTACAACGATGGCGATCCGCCGGAACTGCGCCTTTTGCCTATCGAAACACGCGCCAAGGCTTCGAGCGTCGCGCATTACAAGCAGTATCCGGACGCCTGGACAGTTTTCGCCCTCGACACAAGTTCGGGTGACGCCATGCTCGAGGCCTTCTTGCAAGTCAGCCAGACCAAACGCGTGCGGGTTTCAGTGGCGCGGCAATACGGACTGTTCGACGAAAAGGATCCCGACGCACGCGCCACGGTCGCACCCGATGGCAGCGTCGAAATCCCCGCCTGGCGCCACGCAATCATCAACTTCCCGCACCCCTTGCTGGCTCAGGGCCTGGTGATTCTGGATACTCCGGGCTTAAATGCGATCGGGTCCGAGCCTGAGCTCACCCTCAATCTGATTCCGAACGCGCATGCGGTTTTGTTCATTCTGGCGGCCGATACCGGGGTCACAAAATCGGATATCCAGATCTGGCGCGAGCATATCGGCACGGCCGGTGCCGGCCGCGGCCGCATGGCGGTCTTAAACAAGATCGACAGCATGTGGGACGAGCTCAAGACCGGCGCCGAGATCGAAAGTGAAATCGAGCGCCAGGTGAGCCAGGTGGCCGCCACGCTCGGGCTGTCCGCCACCAGCGTATTTCCGATCTCGGCGCAAAAAGGGCTAGTGGCCAAGATCTACAACGACCCCGAACTTCTCGCGCGCAGCCGCTTGCCAAGCCTGGAGACGGCGCTGTCGCAAGAGTTGATCCCGGCCAAACAGGACATCGTGCGCGAGTTCGTAGCCGACGAGATGCACGACATCATCGGTGCGGCGCAGGCACTGCTCGCCACCCGGGTCGGCAGTGTCAATGAACAACGGGCCGAGCTTGGCGGACTGCAGGGCAAGAATCAGGGCGTGATGCAGGCCATGCTGGCAAAGGTCAAGCTCGAAAAAGACCAGTTCGAACGCGGACTGATGCAATTCTCGGCAATCCGCAGCGTGCTCGCACGCAGCACCAATTCCCTGTTTGCGCATTTGGGCCGCGATGCCTATGAAGCCCAGGTTGCGAAGACCCAGGAAGGCATCAATGCGGCCACCTTCTCGACAGGCATGCTCGACGCGATGCGCGGGTTCTTCACCCACAACCGCCTGCTGTTGGAAACGTCCAACCGCATCGTCGCCGAGATCACCGACATGATGGCGGCCATGTACCAACGCTTCTCGGAGGATTTCAAGCTGAAACTGGCGATGCCGCAGGCGTTTTCGATGCATCGTTATCTCAAGGAACTCGATCGCGTCGAGACCAGTTTCAACCGCAGGTTTGGCGCCCTTTCGCTCATTACCAACTATGAACGCACCTTGACGCGGCGTTTCTTCGAAGTTATCGCTTCACGCATCCAGGTGGCATTCGAGATCGCCAATCGCGATACTGAAGGTTGGCTCAAGGCCGTGATGAATCCGCTTGAAGGCCAGATCAAGGAGCGCCAGCAGGTTCTCAAGCGGCGGCTTGAATCGATCAAGCGCATCCATGCAGCGACCGATACTCTGGAAGAGCGCATCGACGAACTGGCCGAAACCGAACGCCTGATGACCATACAGGTGATGAGCCTGGACAACCTGCGCCTGGAGATTGAAGCCATGCTGGAGCAAAACATGCTCGAGCCGGCGCAAGGCGCATCCGGTTTCGACGTTTCGCTCTAGCTGGTCATTCATCGCCGTTCAGGCTGGGTGTGCCAGAGCGCGGTTAACCTGAAGTTCCCCCCAGCCAAGAGCGAGTTTAGTGTTTACCAGCAAGGACTTGGCGCGAGATTGCGGTTCCGGTTACTGCCTACAAACGGATCGCC